>NZ_FLUY01001005.1 GCF_900092655.1 Candidatus Thiosymbion oneisti | reverse complement strand
TTTTTCTCGTTCCCACGCGCCGCGTGGGAACGCGGAAGCTCCGCGCCGCGGAGTGTGTCGGAAACTTGGCTGGTCGCACCTATCCGGCGATCGGCACCAAGCCGCCGCCGCTTTGGATTAGGGCCGTCCAAGAACCAAAGCGCCGTCGCCGCGCCGCGTGGGAAATGCCGCACCATCGATCCTTGAGCAAATGCCGCGGTCGTAGCGCACACTGCCGGGGGCCGGTCAGGCCGCGGCGCTTTGCCGGCGCACTCCAAAGCGATCGATGGGCACGCTGCGCCTGGTGCATCCCAACCAGCCGCCGCAGTGCGGAAACCGTCGCGGAATGACCGAACCCGTGAGATCAGCTTGATAGACGCTTGCTTTGCCCATCCTACGGGCTATCTTTTCCGCCCCTAGGCCCTTTGGAGTGCGGCGGCAACCGGCCATCCCGGTGCCTCGGGTGATCCTCGGTGATTGGTTGGTCGCACCTGTCCGGCGATCGGCACCAAGCCGCCGCCGCTTTGGATTAGGGCCGTCCAAGAACCAAAGCGCCGTCGCCGCGCTGCGTGGGAAATGCCGCACCGTCGATCCTTGAGCAAATGCCGCGGTCGTAGCGCACACTGCCGGGGGCCGGTCAGGTCGCGGCGCTTTGCCGGCGCACTCCAAAGCGATCGATAGGCACGCTGCGCCTGGTGCATCCCAACCAGCCGCCGCGGTGCGGAAACTTCCGTGGAATGACCACAGTCGATTGATGCGGTTCGCTATCTGCCTGTCCCGTCCCTGGGACTTGCCTGCGATAGGTAGGTGGGCAAGGATAGGTCTCTGCACATAGGCAGACGCTCACCGCATCCTACGTCCATCCTACAGACCTTAAGACAATGGCCGGCACAGGCAGGCGTTCCTGAGACGGTCGGCAGGTGTTCACCGCAAAAAATAACGCAAGGACACCAAGACGCAAAGAAGAACCCAAGCGATCTTTGCGCCATTGCGTTATCGGTTTTCCCATACTCAATCCGACCTGCGGTTCCACGGCCGGAAGGAATGGCGATGCGGTTCGTTACACTCACCGTCGTCTTGGGTCCGCCGCAAGTGGATACCAGTCAGCGCAAACGATTTGCGTCCATGCGCGTCCGTTTGCGGCGGATTCGAGTCGGGGTTCGTTTTTGATCCGCGGATTGTGCAGATTTTCGCCGATTGTTTCGTTTCTCATCTGTGAAAATCTGCGTAATCTGCGGATAAAAGACAAGCCAGCTAAGGCCAGCAGTTGACACCGCTACCCCATATCCCTATACTCCTCCAGCTTAGTTGAGCCGGCAGTCTGTGCCGGCTCCTTTTATTTTCTGCCGGGTGTCCAGCGCCCGGGCCCTTCTGAAGGTCAACCGCGAGAGGTCTGATGTCGCCGCCCTAGTCCGGTGCGGCGGCAAAGGTGGTTTTACCTCTCGGTTTTCCCTGTGGCAGGCGTCTTAAGCGCCGGTGGAGATGGTTACGCATGACGACGATCAACCAGCTGGTGCGCAAGCCGCGCAAGCGCAAGGTTGCCAAGACCAATGTGCCTGCGTTGGAGGCCTGCCCCCAAAAGCGCGGGGTGTGTACGCGCGTCTATACCACCACGCCGAAGAAGCCGAATTCGGCCCTGCGCAAGGTGGCGCGCGTGCGCTTGACCAATGGTTACGAGGTGACTTCCTATATCGGGGGCGAGGGGCACAATCTGCAGGAGCACTCGGTGGTGCTCATCCGCGGTGGGCGGGTGAAGGACCTGCCGGGCGTGCGTTACCACACGGTCCGGGGAACCCTGGATACCACCGGGGTGGAGAACCGTCGTCAGGGTCGCTCCAAGTATGGCGCCAAGCGCCCGAAGAGCTGAGTTTCGGAGCCTTCAGTCATGCCGAGAAGACGCATCGTTGCCCGCCGTCAGGTCCTGCCGGATCCCAAGTTCGGGAGCGAGCTGCTTGCCAAGTTCATCAATATGCTTATGGAAGACGGCAAGAAGTCGGTTGCCGAGCGCATCATCTATGGCGCCCTCGATCAGGTGGCCAAGAAGAAGGACGCGGAGCCCCTGGACCTGTTGGACCAGGCGATGGAGCACGTGCGCCCGGTGGTGGAGGTCAAGTCACGCCGGGTCGGCGGTGCCACCTATCAGGTGCCCGTCGAGGTGCGGCCGACCCGCCGTAACTCCCTGGCGATGCGCTGGCTCATCGATGCCGCCCGCAAGCGCTCGGAGAAATCCATGGCCCTGCGCCTGGCCGGGGAGCTGATGGACGCGGCGGACTCCCGGGGTACTGCATTCAAGAAGAAGGAAGACACCCATCGCATGGCGGAGGCCAACAAGGCCTTCTCTCATTATCGTTGGTGAGCTTGCCGTCGGATTCAGTAAAGTTCGTTGTGGGTAGATAGACTCGTGGCACGCAATACACCAATCGATCGCTGTCGCAATCTCGGCATCATGGCGCACATCGATGCGGGGAAGACCACGACTACCGAGCGGATCCTGTTCTATACCGGTATCTCCTACAAGCTCGGGGAGGTGCACGACGGCGCCGCGACCATGGACTGGATGGCGCAGGAGCAGGAGCGCGGCATCACCATTACGTCCGCGGCGACTACCTGCTTCTGGAAAGGTATGGATATGCAGTATCCGGAGCACCGCATCAATATCATCGATACCCCCGGGCACGTGGACTTCACCATCGAGGTCGAGCGTTCTCTCCGGGTCCTCGACGGTGCCTGTGCCGTCTTCTGCGCCGTCGGCGGGGTGGAGCCCCAGTCCGAGACCGTGTGGCGCCAGGCCGACCGGTACGGCGTGCCGCGGTTGGCGTTCGTGAACAAGATGGACCGCATGGGCGCCGACTTTCTGCGCGTCGTCAAACAGGTGCAGGAACGCCTGGGCGGCAACGCGGTGCCCATTCAGCTCCCGATCGGTGCGGAGGAGGACTTCAAGGGCGTCGTCGATCTGGTCGGCATGCGGGCCATTATCTGGGACGAGGAGTCGCGGGGGATGAACTACGCGCTCCGGGAGATCCCCGAGGAACTGGTCGCGCAGTGCCAGGAGTGGCGCGAGGTCATGATCGAAGCGGCCGCCGAGGCCAACGAAGCGGTGATGGAGAAGTACCTGGAGGGTGAGGAGCTTAGCGCGCAAGAGATCAAAGCGGGCCTGCGCGCGCGGACGCTGAACAACGAGATCGTCCCGATCCTGTGTGGCTCCGCGTTCAAAAACAAGGGCGTGCAGGCGATGTTGGACGCGGTGATCGACTATATGCCCTCACCCATCGATGTGCCCGCGATCAAGGGGATCACCGGCGGTGCCGCCGAGCGGGAAGAGGAACGCCCGTCGACCGATGAGGCACCCTTCGCCGCCTTGGCGTTCAAGATCGCCACGGATCCCTTCGTAGGCACCTTGACCTTCTTTCGGGTCTATTCCGGTGTGCTCAGGTCCGGCGACACTGTTTTCAACCCGGTCAAGGGCAAGCGTGAGCGCTTCGGTCGCATCCTGCAGATGCACGCCAACGCGCGGGAGGAGATCAAGGAGGTCCGCGCCGGTGACATCGCCGCCGCCGTCGGTTTGAAGGACGTGACCACCGGCGACACCCTGTGTGCCCAGAACGCCCTCATTACCCTGGAACGCATGGAGTTTCCCGAACCGGTCATCTCGGTGGCGGTGGAGCCCAAGACCAAGGGCGACCAAGAGAAAATGGGCGTCGCCCTATTCAAGCTCGCCCAGGAAGACCCCTCCTTCCGGGTGCGTACCGACGAGGAGTCGGGCCAGACCATCATCTCGGGTATGGGCGAGCTGCACCTGGAGATCATCGTCGACCGCATGCAGCGTGAGTTCAATGTGGAAGCCAATGTAGGCACGCCCCAGGTCAGCTATCGCGAGACCATCCGCGCCCAGGTCGAGCAGGAGGGCAGGTTTGTCCGCCAGTCCGGCGGTCGCGGACAGTACGGGCACGTGTATCTGCGCATTGAGCCCCAGGAGCCGGGCGCGGGCTTCGAGTTTGTCAACGAGATTGTCGGCGGTGTGGTCCCCAAGGAGTACATCCCCGCGGTGGGCAAGGGCGTCGAGGAGGCCCTGGCGAGCGGGATCCTGGCGGGCTTTCCGGTGGTGGATGTGAAGGTTACCCTTTACGACGGTTCCTACCACGAGGTGGATTCGAGCGAGATGGCCTTCAAGATCGCGGGTTCCATGGGCTTCAAGGAGGGGGCCGCAAAGGCCAAGCCGGTCCTGCTGGAGCCGATCATGAAGGTGGAGGTCGTCACGCCGGAGGATTACATGGGCGACGTCATGGGCGATCTCAACAGCCGGCGCGGCATGGTGCAGGGTATGGATGATGCGCCCTCGGGAAAGATTATTCGCGCCGGGGTACCCTTGGCGGAAATGTTCGGTTATGCCACGGACCTGCGCTCCGCCACCCAGGGGCGGGCCACCTACAGCATGGAGTTCGCTAAATATAATGAAGTCCCGGCCAGTATCGCCGAGGCCATCTCCAAAAAATAGTAATCAGCGAGACAGGGGAAGAGCGGGATGTCCAAAGAGAAATTCGAACGCACCAAGCCGCACGTCAACGTCGGGACGATCGGGCACGTAGACCATGGCAAGACCACGCTGACGGCGGCGATCACCAAGGTCATGGCCGCCAAGCACGGCGGCGAGGTCAAGGCCTTCGACCAGATCGACAACGCCCCGGAAGAGCGCGAGCGCGGCATCACCATCGCCACCGCCCACGTCGAGTACGAGAGCGACGCCCGTCACTATGCCCATGTGGACTGTCCGGGCCACGCCGACTACGTGAAGAACATGATCACCGG
>NZ_FLUY01001004.1 GCF_900092655.1 Candidatus Thiosymbion oneisti | reverse complement strand
CACGGCGTTCCCGTTGACCCGTCGAAACTCAGCGATGGTACGGTAGCTCGGGACCAAGCCCTCCAGTAACCAGATCAGCTCCAAGTTACGTCGCCACTCACGCTCCAGACGCCGCGAGCTGCGCACCCGCTTGAGATAACCGTAAAGATA
>NZ_FLUY01001001.1 GCF_900092655.1 Candidatus Thiosymbion oneisti | reverse complement strand
ACCGGCAAGCCGGTGGTGCCGGTGCGTTGCGAGGGCTTCCGCGGGGTATCCCAGTCCCTGGGCCATCACATCGCCAACGATTCGATCCGCGATTGGGTCATCGGCAACCGTGACGGCGACGACAGCTTCGCGACCACACCCTATGACGTGGCCATCATCGGCGACTACAACATCGGCGGCGATGCCTGGGCCTCGCGCATCCTGCTGGAAGAGATGGGCCTGCGCGTCGTCGCCCAATGGTCCGGCGACGGCAGTCTGTCCGAGATCGAGCTGACCCCGAAGGTCAAGCTCAACCTGATCCATTGCTACCGCTCGATGAACTACCTCAGCCGGCACCTAGAGGAGAAGTACGGCATTCCCTGGATCGAGTACAACTTCTTTGGTCCCACCAAGATCGCCGAGTCCCTGCGCGCGATCGCTACCCGCTTCGACGACACCATCCAG
>NZ_FLUY01001000.1 GCF_900092655.1 Candidatus Thiosymbion oneisti | reverse complement strand
ACGGTTGGCCGCCCGCCATGCGCTCCCGTTGACCCGTCGAAACTCAGCGCTGGTGCGGTAGCTCGGGACTAACCCCTGCAGCAGCCAGATCAACTCCAGGTTGCGCCGGCACTCACGCTCCAGACGCCGGGAGCTGCGCACCCGGTTGAGATCGCCGTAAACATAAAGCTTGAGGAGCACGGCAGGATCGAATGCCGGCTGACCGGGAGTGAGATCACCAGGAGCATTAAACCCCAATGCCTGCAAGTCGAGTGTGCCGACGGAGGCGTCGAGCGCCCGAACGCGGTTGGTTTCGCTGACCTAGTCTTCAATCCGGGCGGGCAGGCATGCTGCCTGGGCACGGGCGACGCCTGGCTTGAAACCTCTCGCCATCAATCTCACCCTCTCGGATCGAGCTCGACCGGGAGCTTACCCTCGCCACCACCAAGGGCGAATTCTTTCACAGTCTCTCCAGCGTGGGAACGAGCCGAGAGATGGTGAAGTATGTAGATTGGGCAACGGGTGAGTGCAGCGAATCGCATCAATGATGTGGTGAGCACCTGCCTGGCCACCCCTTAAGGGTGCAGTCGTAGTCGTCGTTGTGGGCAAACTCATAGCCCGTACCCACCACCTCCATCCCCAGGCCTTCATAGGCACCGACAACATGACGCGGACGCAGACCGCCTACATAGAGCATCACCTTTTTCCCTTCCAGGCGTGGTCGGTACTTCTCGATGACCGCCTCGGACTGGGGCTGGTACTTGGCGATGACCTGCTCGGCGTTGGCCTGGATGGTGTCGTCGAAGCGGGTAGCGATCGCGCGCAGGGACTCGGCGATCTTGGTGGGACCAAAGAAGTTGTACT
>NZ_FLUY01000999.1 GCF_900092655.1 Candidatus Thiosymbion oneisti | reverse complement strand
GTCAGCGGCCAGTCTGTGAAGTTTAAACCAGTAGAGTAGAGAGCAGGTTCCCGTGTCCTTAGATGTGGCCTATCCGTTGCCGCCCCTTTCGTCTGGCGGTGC
>NZ_FLUY01000020.1 GCF_900092655.1 Candidatus Thiosymbion oneisti | reverse complement strand
TGTGTTCTCTGGTGCGCCAGGAGAAGCCTGGTTAGTCTAGCAATCTGAAAGGAGGTTGCCATGTGAATTGCTGATAGGCATG
>NZ_FLUY01001387.1 GCF_900092655.1 Candidatus Thiosymbion oneisti | reverse complement strand
GAACATCGCCTGATCAAGCCCAGAACCCCGCAGACTAACGGCATGATCGAGCGCTTCAATGGCCGTATCGCTGACGTGCTGCGCACCACCCGCTTCGA
>NZ_FLUY01001450.1 GCF_900092655.1 Candidatus Thiosymbion oneisti | reverse complement strand
GACCACTCGAAGCACACTCGAAATTGGTTATTGATCCGAATGCTGTGCTGGCCTGCACGATTTCCCACAAGAGCCTCTAACAAGCTTGCTCCCACGCTGGAGAGATTGTGAAAGAATTCGCCGTTGGTGGTAGTAAAGGGTAAACCAGCGGTCGAG
>NZ_FLUY01001051.1 GCF_900092655.1 Candidatus Thiosymbion oneisti | reverse complement strand
TCCAGGTTGCGCCGGCACTCGCGTTCCAGACGCCGGGAGCTCCGTACCCGGTTGAGATCGCCGTAAACATAAAGCTTGAGCAGCACCGCCGAATCGAACGCCGGCTGACCGGGCGTGAGCTCACCCGTCGCATGGGTAAACCCCAACGCCGGTAAATCAAGCGTGTCAACATAAGCGTCGATTGCCCGAACGTGGTTGGTTTCGCTGACCTAATCTTCAAGCCGGGCGGGCAGGCGTGCGGCCTGGGCACGGGCGACGCCTGGCTTGTAACCTCTCGCCATCAATCTCACCCTCTCGG
>NZ_FLUY01000998.1 GCF_900092655.1 Candidatus Thiosymbion oneisti | reverse complement strand
GAACCAGTAGAGTAGAGAGCAGGTTCCCGTGTCCTTAGATGTGGCCTATCCGTTGCCGCCCCTTTCGTCTGGCGGTGC
>NZ_FLUY01001280.1 GCF_900092655.1 Candidatus Thiosymbion oneisti | reverse complement strand
GGCAGTGGCTCAGTTTGAAAAATTTATGCTTGGCCGCTCACTTTCCGGCCCATTTAACGCCACGACGCAATGGCGCCAAGACGCAAAGTTTCTTTGTTC
>NZ_FLUY01000995.1 GCF_900092655.1 Candidatus Thiosymbion oneisti | reverse complement strand
CATCGGCCAGGAAGTCATCGTCGACTTCCTGGAAGGCGACCCCGACCGGCCCATCATCACCGGCGGGGTCTACAACGACGTCAATAAGCCTCCCTATGGATTACCCGGCAGCGCCACCGTCAGCGGACTCATGTCCAACAGCACCAAGGGCGGCGGTGGTTACAACGAATACATCATGGACGACACCAAGGGCCAGGAGCTCATCCGTGAGCATGGTCAATTCGACAAAGACAGCACCATCGAGCACGACCTGCGCGAGCATGTGCTGCATGATCGCAG
>NZ_FLUY01000994.1 GCF_900092655.1 Candidatus Thiosymbion oneisti | reverse complement strand
GTACCTGGGAAGCCGTCCCACCCTGAGGCCTCGAGCCTGTCCGTAGATTGGCTCCCCGCCCGCTTCGCCAATACCGAAGCGTATCCGAGGCCGTGAGCAAAGCTCTTGAGCCTGCAGACACAAGGTCGGTAGGCGAGGGTTCAGGGTCGGGGAACCAGGTCACCATCCTAACTGAATTGGAGCACCCAACGATGAAGACCGCCGGAATCGATGTCAGCCACAAAACGGTCACCCTGGTCATCAGCCGTGAGGGGCAGACCGGAAAACCCCGTGAGTTCAACAACACCCCCCACGGGCATGTGGCCCTGATCAACCGCTTGCGCAAGGCTCAGGTCAGCCGCGTCTGTCTGGAGGCCACGGGCCTGTACCCCCTTGAGCTGGCCCTGGCTCTGGATGATGCGGGGCTGGACGTGATGGTGATCAACCCCGAGGCCGCCAAACGCTTCGCCGAGGCCATGCCGTCGCGTACCAAGACCGATGCCGTCGATGCCACCGTCCTGGCCCAGTTCGCTCTGCGCATGCCCTTCACCCCCTGGCAACGCCCCGATGCCGTGGCTCTGGCCATGCGTGCCTGTGCCCGCCGCATCGCGGCGCTGAACAAGCTGCGAACCCAAACCAAAAACCAACTCCATGCCGCTCAGCTTACCGCCACGACACCGGACTTCCTGATCGCTGATTTGCTTCAGAGCATCGCTCACCTGGATGCCCAGATCGAACACTTGCGCCAACAGGCCTTAGACCTCATCGCCACTGACCAGAACCTCCAACACACCTGCGAGCGGCTCATCAGCGTCACCGGCATCGCCGCCGCCAGCGCCATCCAGCTCCTCGGCGAGCTGCTGGTCTTCCCCGAGGACATGCGGGCCAAGCAATGGGGCGCTCTGGCGGGCCTCGATCCGCGGGAATACCAATCCGGCACCAGCGTCAACAAGAAACCGCGCCGGTCCAAGGCCGGCAACCGCTACCTGCGCATCGCCCTCTACATGCCCGCGCTCAGCGCGACACGCCATGACCCGAATGTCCGAGCCTACTACCAGCACCTCATCGAAACCCGTGACCTCAAAAAGATCCAGGCCGTCTGTGCCGTCATGCGCAAGCTCCTGCACGCCATTCATGCCATGCTCAAGAACCGAACCCCCTTCGACAGCAGCCGCTTCTTTACCCCAACCGAAACCG
>NZ_FLUY01000993.1 GCF_900092655.1 Candidatus Thiosymbion oneisti | reverse complement strand
TTCCGGTAAGCATCGGGGTGAGATTGCCGCCGCACTCCAAAACGTCCGGTGATACCCTTCCATGATCGTTGGCAGTCTGGAATCCATAAAGAGCCAAGATTTTTTGTCGGGTCACCTGTTTGCCTTGCCTGTGGCAGACCGAACCCCTCCGGATAATCCGCGCGCAGAAAGTATAGGCCCTGGGGCGGGGCAGTGACACCACCGTGCCTGCGATCACGGATCCGCAGCAGCTCGCGGACCCAGGAGACGGGCCGGTCACCGTACCCGATGGCTATGAGGACACCGGCGATGTTGCGCACCATATGATGCAGAAAGCCATCCGCCCCGATGCGCAGCTCAAGCACCTCTCCGCACCGCTCCAGGCCGATGTAATGCACCTGCCGCACGGGGCTCTTGGCCTGACAACCGAGGGCGCGAAAGCTGGAAAAATCGTGCTCGCCGACCAGATCCGACCCGGCGCAACGCATCGCGTCCAGGTCGAGCGCCTGGTGCACCCATACTGCCCGGTTGCGGAGCAGGGATGGGCGCGTCGGTCGTGACAGGATGCGATAAAGATAATGACGGGCGGTGGCGCAAAAACGGGCATGAAACTCCGCCTTCACCGGGCGGGCCCAGAGTACATTGACATCCGGCGGAAGATTGACGTTGGTGCCGAGTACCCAGGATCGCTCGCTCCGCTCCGCCCTGGTATCGAAGTGAATGACCTGCTCGATGGCATGGACCCCGGCATCGGTGCGCCCGGCACAGTGGACACGGACCCTGTGATTGGCAACCCTACCGATGGCCCGCTCCAACTGCCCCTGGACCGTGCGCTGATTGTCCTGTACCTGCCAACCGTGAAATGCGCTGCCGTCGTACTCGATCCCCATGGCGATGCGAATTGCTGCATCGGTCGGCGTCGTTGCTGCCACTTAAAAACCCCGCGGATTTATAACCTACATTTCCGACACGCCTGCGGTGCGACCGTAGATACTCTGTTCCAGTGCAAGTCCAATTTGCCTCCTGATCCCCAAAAATTCACTCCGACGCATAAATTAGATTTATCAGGCAGCGGTTTCGGTTGGGGTAAAGAAGCGGCTGCTGTCGAAGGGGGTTCGGTTCTTGAGCATGGCATGAATGGCGTGCAGG
>NZ_FLUY01001648.1 GCF_900092655.1 Candidatus Thiosymbion oneisti | reverse complement strand
GGCGCTTAATCGACGCTGGAGCGTCAAGATCCCTCCTCCGTCGGGACAAGTCTGCTCCCACGCTGGAGCGTGGGGAGCCAGCCAAAAGACACAGCTGACCTGATATAGCCTTAACTGAAGGATGCGTATCCTCTTTAAAAAACGATCACACCGACCTTGGATAGCTGCTCGGGATGTCGACGAGATGCTCCGGCCAGGCCGGAGGGACGGAGAAAGGGCGTGAATGAGACCTATGCGAACTGGATCCTGACCCACCGTTGGTGGGTGATCGCAGCGATTATATTACTGGTAGCGCTGGCCGGCAGCGGCGGCCGGTTGCTGAAGTTTTCGACCGACTACCGGGTGTTCTTCAGCGCCGAGAATCCCCAGCTCACTGCCTTCGAGGCATTGCAGGATACCTACACCAAGAACGATAACCTGCTGATGGTGCTGGCGCCCGCGTCGGGCGACGTCTTCACACCGCGGGTCTTCGCGGCGATCGTCGATGTCACCGAACGGGCCTGGCAGATACCCTACTCGCTGCGCGTCGATTCCCTGAGCAATTATCAACATACCTATGCCGAAGGGGACGATCTGACGGTCATCGATCTGATCGAGGACCCCGCGGCCAAGACCGCGGACCAGATAGACCGGATCCGTGCGATCGCCTTGGGCGAACCCCTGCTGGTGCGGCGGTTGGTCTCACCCCAGGGGCATGTCACCGCGATCAATGTCACCGTCGAGCTGCCGGGGAAAAACCGGGGTGCGGAGGTGCCGATAGCAGTCAAGAAAGCGCGCGAGATCGCCGCTTATGTCGAGCGTACCTATCCAGAAATCAAGGTCTACCTGAGCGGCGTCGTGATGATGAACAATGCCTTCGCCGAGGCCTCCCGGTTCGACATGACGCACCTGTTGCCGCTGGCCTTGTTGTTCATCGTCGTCGCCGTCTTGCTGCAATTGCGCGGCCTGGTGGGCACCCTGGCGACGGTACTGGTGATTTTGTTCTCGGTGATCGCCGCCATGGGGATCGCCGGCTGGTTCGGCGTGCCGCTCACCGGACCCTTGATGTCCGCACCGACCATCATCATGACTTTGGCGGTGGCCGACTGTGTCCATATTCTCACCAACTGGATGCAGGGCCTGCGCCAGGGCCATGAGAAAAAACAGGCCATGGCGGAGAGCCTGCGCCTCAATCTCACCCCCGTCTTTCTGACCTCGGTGACCACCGCGATCGGTTTTCTGACGCTGAATTTCTCGGATGCACCACCGTTCCGGCACCTGGGTACCATCTCTGCGCTCGGCGTTATGATCGCGTTCGTGCTCTCGGTCACCTTTCTGCCGGCACTGGCGACCCTGTTGCCGTCCCTGGTGCGCGAGCGGCGGCGGTCGGACGGCTACCGGATGCTGCGGCTTGCCGACTGGGTGATCCGGCGCCGCCGACAGCTGCTGGTCGGGGTGGGCGCGACCATCGTGACCCTGGTCGCGCTGGTGCCGATGAACGAGAGCAACGACGTCTTCGTGCACTATTTCGACGAACGCATCCGCTTCCGCACCGATAGCGATTTTGTCGTCGCGAACCTGACCGGCGTCTATTTCATCGACTATTCGCTCGACGCGGGGGAGCCGGGTGGCGTTGCCTCACCGGCACGCCAGCGACAGATCGAGGCGCTGGCCAACTGGCTGCGCACTCAGCCGGAGGTGGTGCATGTCAATACGATTACGGATATCTTCAAGCGCCTGAATCGTAATCTGCACGGCGATGCGGACGCCTGGTACCGCTTGCCCGAGCAGCGCGACCTCGCTGCCCAATATCTGCTGTTGTACGAGATGTCGTTGCCCTATGGTCTGGACCTCAATAACCAGATCGATATCGACAAGCGGGCGACCCGCATGAGGGTGACCCTGCACACCCTGTCGACCAAGGAGGTGCTCGCCTTCGAGCGCCGTGTCTACGACTGGATGGAGCGGCATACACCGGAGATTCTCACCTACGGCGCCAGTCCGACGGTGATGTTCGCGCATATCGGGAGCCGCAATATTCGCAGTCTGATCAGTGGCGCAGTCATCGCCCTGATCCTGATCTCGCTGCTGTTGATGGTGGCGCTGAGGTCCTGGCGCTACGGGCTGGTGAGCCTGATTCCGAACCTGGTGCCGGCGGGGATGGCGTTCGGCGTGTGGGCCCTGATCGATGGTGAAATCGGCCTGGGCGTCTCCGTGGTTGCGGCGATGACGATCGGCATCGTAGTCGACGATACGGTTCACTTTCTGAATAAATATCTGCGCGCGCGCCGCGAGCAGGGGCTCGACGCTGCCCAGGCGGTTCGCTACGCCTTCCAGACGGTCGGTGTCGCCCTGTGGGTGACCTCGATCGCCTTGATCGGCGGCTTCCTGGTGCTGGCGACCTCGTCCTTCGAGATCAACAGCGCCATGGGGCTCTTGGTCTCGATTGTGATCGCATTCGCCTTGCTGTGCGACTTCTTATTTCTACCCCCATTGTTGATGCGTCTGGACGGGTGGCTGCAACAGGGGGCACGCGGGCACGGCGATGATGCCCTTAGCCCAACGTCGACGAATGCGTAAGCCAGACAGGTGTATGCCCCGCTTTTTTTCCGGCCCGGATCATGTCCACGACCAGAACTTCAAGAACCTCATCCTTGACTACCCGCACCAGGCGCTGGCCTTCTTCGCTGCGGACGAAGCCGCTGCGATCGGTACCGCCCGGATTACACCCGTGCGCCAAGAGCCCGTAGGGCGGGTCAGGCGCGTGCGCCAAGCGCCGCGATTGCTGCGGCGGTGGGCGCGCCGTCACCCGCCGGATGACGGTGGGTGGCAGCCCGTAGGTCGGGTCAGGCCAGGGCGACGGAAGTGGCTGGCATACGGCGGATGGCGCAAGCTTATCCGCCCTACGCGGGCTACCCCCGCTGTTGATGCGCCTGGATATGTGGCTGCAACGGGGGGAACCCGGGCCTGGGCCTGCGCTCGGCCCGACAACGACGAGTTCGCCTTAGTAAGCAGTGCCGAAGCACTGATCGACTGCTGTGCTAATCTTACCCGCATGACCGCAAAGGTAAGGAAAATAGGTGAGGAGCAAGGTGAGGCACGGATTATGCACCGTCTGTTGAACCGGCTTGATGTTGCGGAAGTTTCCGAATTGCTCGGTCTCTCAGCAGAAGACGTGAAACGCATTGCAGCGGCGGGAAACGATGATAGTTCGGTGCACGGCAGGCATTAATGGGGGGTCGTGCGGACGAAGAAGGTGACGATTTCGGGAAGCCTTATACACGCCCGCCTTGCAATTATCCCCCTTCCATTTGAATGGAGCTGGGCTTCTTTGTGCCCTGATCGATACGGGAGAAAACGATGGCTAGACGACTGGTTCCGATCCTGATCTTGCTGGTTCTCAGCATGCCGCTCGCGGCCGAGACCCCCGCGGAAAAGGGATTACGGGTTGCAAAAGCGGCCGACCGACGTGACAGCGGTTGGAAGGACCAAACCGCCGACCTGATCATGATCCTGCGCAACCGCAGGGGCAACGAGAGTCGGCGCAGAATCCGCACCAAGACCCTGGAAATGCAAAACGACGGCGATAAGAGCCTATCGCTGTTCGACGAGCCGGCCGATGTCAAGGGGACCGCGATGTTGACCTTTTCCCATGGTCTGCGGCCGGACGATCAGTGGCTCTATCTGCCGGCCCTGAAGCGCGTCAAACGCATCACCTCGCGCAACAAATCCGGTCCCTTCGTGGGCAGCGAGTTCGCATTCGAGGATCTGGGCTCGCAAGAGGTCGAGAAGTACCGCTACCAATACCTGCGTGAGGAAGCCTGCGGCAAGGGTTGGCGATGCCATGTGGTAGAGCGCATCCCGGCCTATAAGTATTCGGGCTATTCACGTCAGGTCGGATGGGTCGATACCAAGGAATACCGCCGCGTAAAGTTGGAGTTTTATGACCGCAAAGGCGCCCATCTCAAGACGCTCAAGTGGAAAGGTTATAAGTCCTATCGCCTCTCCACCGGTAACTATTGGCGCGCCGACGAGATGTTCATGCAAAATCATCAGACCGGAAAGTCGACGACTCTGAAATGGTCCAATTACCGCTTTGACACGGGACTTAGCAGCGGCGATTTCAACAAGAACGCGCTGGCGCGCCTGCGCTGATTCCAGGGCGTGTTGACATTTAATAAGGGGTAAACCAACCTTTTGGCTTGTCTCCTAATGGTACAGGATTAACAGGATTTCCAGGATTAACAGGATGTTTTAATTAGGAAAAATAATCCTGTTAATCCTGATCATCCTACCAATCTTGTCCTATTGGCGGTTGGTACGACGATTATGTCAACAGCCCCTAAAGGCGGCACACCCCAATGAATCTCGTGAAAAGGCTGCTGCCAGCGCTGTCGATAACCCTCGCGTCCGCGGCCTACCCCCTGGACTGGTCCGGGAATCTGGCCGTCGAGGCACGTATCTTCCCCTCCGCCGCCCGGTGGTCCGAACAAAAGAACAGTGGCCTGTCGCTCAGCTTTCAGCCCGAGCTCCGCCATCAGTGGCACGACGGCAAGCGAGGGCTCACCTTCATTCCCTTCTTGCGTATCGATAGCACGGATGAGGAGCGCACCCACGCCGATATCCGTGAGTTCAAGTATCTGCACGTGGCCGACGGCTGGGAGATTCGCGCCGGCATCGACAAGGTGTTCTGGGGGGTAACCGAATCCCAGCACCTGGTGGACATCGTCAATCAGACGGATCTGATCGAGAACATCGACGGCGAAGACAAGCTGGGCCAACCGATGGTGCGTGTCACCAGGGTGCTGGGGAACGGCGCCATCGACCTCTTTTTGTTGCCCTGGTTTCGGGAGCGCACCTTTCCGGGCGCCGAGGGGCGCCTGCGCACGCCGCTGGTGGTCGACACCGACCGAGCGCGCTATGAATCCGATTTGGAGCAAAGACACTTCGACTATGCCCTGCGCTGGAATCAGACCATCGGCCCTGTCGATGCGGCGCTCTCCTGGTTCCACGGAACGGCGCGCGCTCCGGATCTGGTGCCCGACACCCAAGCCGGCGCCACCCAAAACGGCGCATCTGGCCTGATACCCTATTATCCCCTGCTGCGGCAGGCGGGCCTGGAATTTCAATACACCGGCGAGGCCTGGTTATGGAAGCTGGAGGCGGTGCACCGTGACACCAAAGGGAAAGATTATCGCGCGGCGGTCGGCGGCTTCGAGTATACCTTTGTCGGCATCCATGACACGCCGCTCGACCTGGGTGTATTGGCCGAATATAACTATGACTCGCGCCGACTCGATGCCAACTCGCCATTTCAGAACGACCTCTTTATCGGTACCCGGCTGACCTTCAACGACACCCAGAGCAGCGAACTACTCGCCGGCGGTTTCTTCGATCTCGATTACCACAGCAGATCGTTTCGAGTGGAGGCAAGCCGCCGCATCGGACAGAGCTACAAGCTCTCCGTCGAGGGACAACTCTTCCTGGACATGGCCTCCCGCGATCCACTGGCGGCGTTCGCAGCGGACGATTTCATCCGGATCGAGCTGACGCGCTATTTCTGATGCCGAAGCGTGGATAGGCGTCTTTAACGCCTAGCCAAAGAGCAAGGATCGTTCCATGCTTTAAACAGTTCCAATCCTTATGGGACGAGGGGAAAACGACCATGGAACGCAAGCTACAAGGACCGCAACCCATTGTATTCCTGAGCAAGGACACCAAGCTGATCGCTGCGGTCTCGGAACGGCTCGTCACGGCAGGCATCGAGATAGTCGCTCTCCCGACTGTCGATGCCCTGACGGCGGATAGGTGTCCGGGGTTGGGAGCGATCCTGGTGCTGGACACCAAGACCCTGCCCGAGGGACAGGACATCGCCTCGCTGATGGGCCATGTGGAGCGACGCTGGGGTAGCCGTCCCATGCTGACCTGCATCGCCCATTCCAGCGCAATCGAGCTGCGGCTGCAGGCCTTGCGGGCGGGCGCGGACGCCTTCTGGACCAGCCCCGTGGCCGCGGACGAGCTGGCCGCTCGGCTGCTCGCGCTCAGCGATACCCCCGGCTCAGATGGCTACCGGATCCTGGTGGTCGACGACCAGCCGGTGGCGGTCAACTTCGCCGTCCGGGTTCTGGAGGATGCGGGAATGCGGACCCACAGTGTCGGTGATCCGCGTCGCGTGCTGGAGATCCTGGAGGCGTTTCGGCCGGATCTCGTGCTCATGGACCTGCACATGCCCGGCGTAGACGGCATCGAGCTGACGGCCCTGATTCGTGAGCACGAAGCGGTCTATGCGACCCCGGTCGTCTTTCTCTCCTCGGAGCTGGATCCGAGTCGGCAGTTGGATACCCTGCGGGTGGGTGGAAACGACTTCATCGCCAAGCCTGTCCACCCGGAGCAATTAGTCGCAACCGTCCGCCGGAACATCCGCACCTTTCGTAGGCGGCAGGGGCGGCAACACCCGAGCGGAGGCGATACCCCGTCCCTACTGACTCGCACTGAGAAGGTCCGTTCAAAGTCAGGCGAACCGGCCGACAACCAGGTCGGCAGCCAGGTCGGGAGTAATCGACCGCCGGCGCCTGCTGACCCCAATCCCGAACGCGTCGCGCAGTTGACCGCACTGGTCCAAGCGGCGCTGCGCTCCGCAGGCCTGCAGTTGGTATACCAGCCCATTATGGCCTTGCGGGGAGAAAGGAAAGCGCTCTACGAGACCGGTCTGCGGCTCAAGCTGCCGGACGGCGAGTACCTACCGGCATCCGCTTTCCTCCCCGCCGCCCGACAGGGTGGTCTGCTGCCGGCCATCGACCGCTGGGTCATGGAGCACGCCCTGGACCGGCTCCGGCAGGAGCAGGCTACCCATCCGCGGCTGCGGCTCTTCCTGCATCAGGGCCTGGAGACCCTGAACGCGGAGGAGTGGCTGCCTTGGTTCCGGAACCGGATCGCCGCGTGGAATCTCATCGAGACGCTGCCGATCCTGCAATTCCAATTCGCTGAGCTCTCCGCCGCGCGGGAGGTCGCCGCAACCCGTTTCGAGGCGCTGCGACACCTGGCGATCGAGACCTGTCTGGATGTGCCCGCAGACGACCCGCAGGTAACCGACCTGATCGACGACCTAGGTATTGCGCTGATACGGTTCCCCCTGCCGCCCACCAGGGCGCCGGACCCGGCGCGCTTAACGGAGCTGGTTACGCGCGTCCACGCGGTGGGGGCCAAGGTCATCGTCGCCCACATCCAAGATCCCCGGACCATCGCCCGCGTCTTCGGCTGCGGCGTTGACTTCATTCAAGGAGACTTCCTGCACCCCCCCTCCGCGGAGCTGGACTTCGATTTCGGTGAAGCGGCCTTGGCCTGACCGAGGCCTACACAGGTAGTGGTTAATATTTAAATGACTTGTTGGGCACGCCACCGTCCCTGGCGGCTTTGCCCAACCTACGAGCTGACCGAGGCCCGCACAAACTAAGGGCTGCTGACATTTAGCTTGGGTGCTGCAGCTCAATGCCACTAAGTTAAGCATTACTGGTCGACAAACAAGAGGAGAAACGACGAATCACGCGAATCCGTGCGAATGGATTCGCGCCGATTCGCGCGCTTCGTGGTTTTCTCCTCCGCATCCTGATCGACCACGACAAGCGGTCAGCAGCTAACTTAATGGCATTGTGTCGCAGCTATACTTAACATTCAGCCACTGTGGTAACAGAGTGAAAAAATTCAACCGCGTCACGGCTGGATGGTCGCAAGGCTACCATTAACCACGAAATGATCAAAACCCCATCTTCTCGCGTACCCAGCTGTACCACTTCTCCAGCAGCAGCGTGGCCTCAGCAGAGCCGATTCACGACAGACTCCCTCTCCGACAGGAAAAACACCCGGCGTTATAATTGACGATGACCACATCATAATTACCGGAGGATTCCGCTGGCATCAAAACGTGCCTTCCAACTATTTGCGCAACGAAATGCCTCTATTTCACCCGCCTTAAACCTAAAGGTGAGTGCTGCTCGCACAACCTGATCCAAATCGTGACCCTCACCCACAAGAAACACCCCCGGTTCGTGCCATCTGTTCACCATCTCACCAAATGATGTAGAGATCACGGGAAGACCAAGCGCCCTGTATTCGTAATACTTGATCGGATCCACCGATGCCGTCAGTGCGTTTTGTTTGAACGGAATAAGCCCTACCGAAAAACCTTGTATTGCCTGGATAGCCTCAGCATGAGAACAGGGAGGACGAAGCTCAACGTTCTCGGGTAAGGGACCGGAGGCAAACTGATGAACGGGGCCAATCAAGCGCAGCAGTATCGTAGGATTGTTGCGAGCCAGTGAAATTACCATAGACCAGTTAAACCAATAACCAATGGTACCCACGTATCCCAAAACTGGCTGTGCAGGACGCTTGGGCAAGGCACTTACAAGTGGTAACTGGTTGATATCACAGCCATTCGGTACCGGAACAACCTCTTTACCCAACGACCTCATGCGGTTAAGGGATGTACTTGAAGAGACAAGAACGTTTCCCACTCGGTGCAACAATAGAGACTCACTCTTTTTCATCGCAGAGCGTGACCAACCTGAATAAAAGGCAGAGAAATCATCCATCACATCATAAAAGGAGGAAATGCCCGGCACGCTGGTCAACACCCGCAAAGCCAGCCGACTGGGTTTGCCTACACCAATCCAGCATGGCCCTTCTGATGCAAACACAGATGTTCGGTCGAACACCTTGCGCCATAACAATGTGTTGATCCTGTTCACCACAGGCAAGGGTTCAATCGGTAAAGCTCGCGGCGTCAAAATTTTCAGCCAACTCGGGGCCTTGGGTGAAACCCCGCGCGATTCCCGGTTTACCCTCAAACAATCCACCACCCGAGGCAAACGAGTAGGGTAAGGATCAACCCACAGCACCTCGCCGGCGGTGCGATCATGAAACCACTCAACAAACTTTTGCGGCCGTTGCGCAAAACTTTGCCAAGGCACCGGCGACAGATAAACCAATCGCATCAGGCAAAATGGTCTCTCAATACGTCTACGATACGTGCCGCTGCATACCCATCCCCATAGGGTGAAATACCACGCGCCATCTCCTTATAAGCACTTTCATCGTCGAGCAACCGCTGTACCTCGGGTACGATGTGTTCTTCATCCAAACCCACGAGTTTAACCACACCCTGCTCAACGGCTTCCGGGCGTTCTGTCTCCTTGCGCAATACCAGAACTGGTTTACCCAATGCGGGCGCCTCTTCCTGTACACCACCTGAATCACTGATAATGAAGTAAGCATGCTTCATAGCCGTCACGAATGGCGCATAGTCCAGGGGCTCACAAAGATGAATATTTGTACAATCCACCAGCCGATCGTACGCAACATCTTTTACATTCGGATTAGGATGCACAGGATAGAGGAATTGCACATCAGGATTGCATTCCGCAAGGGTGCGCAGTGCCCGGCAGATATTGTTGAATGGTTCCCCGAAATTCTCCCGACGATGAGCAGTAACGAGAACCAATCGCTTATCCAAATCCAGATCAATGCCGAGTTCCGGATCCATTGCAGCAGTAATCATCAAGGCATCAATTACGGTATTGCCTGTGACCACAATCTCCCTGTCAGCGATACCTTCACGTAGTAGATTATCGCGTGATCTCTCCGTAGGAGCAAAGTGCCAATAGGCAAGCCTTCCTGCAATGACTCGGTTAGCCTCTTCCGGAAAAGGATTCTGCAGATCCCAGGTGCGTAGTCCAGCCTCGACATGCCCGAAAGGAATCCGGTGGTAGAAGCAGGCCAAAGCTACCGTCATTACCGTTGTTGTATCGCCCTGTGCCAATACTGCATCCGGTTTCTCTGCTAGAAGCACATCATCCAGATCAAGTAGAATGCGGGCCGCCAAGGTTGTCAACGCCTGATTAGGGCGCATAATGTCAAGATCAATATCCGGCCTAATACTAAAGAGATTCAATACTTGGTCCAACATATGGCGATGCTGGGCAGTGGCAAGCACATGGACTTCAGCCCATGGCTCTTTCTTTAACGCCAATATCACCGGCGCCATCTTTATGGCTTCCGGTCGTGTACCTACTACACAGAGAATCTCCTTATTGTTCATTATCAAGTTTCAACTCGATGGCTGGTAGTAGATCACTTGACTACCGGTCGATTCGAATTTGAAGGGGACCTGTATCAACCTGCTAAGTGCTTTCTTGACCGAAGCCTGTTTTTCCGGCTCGACAAAAAGCACCATAAACCCACCGCCACCGGCACCGAGTAGCTTGCCTCCAATTGCCCCTGCCTGTCGTGCTTTCAAGTACAAATCATCTATCTGTGAATTGCTGACCTGATCCGATAGTGAACGCTTGTGTTCCCAGGCGGAATGAAGCATCTCACCAAAATAGCGAATATCCTGCTCCGAAGTGAGAATATCCATGGCATCATCAACCATCGTACGCATGCGATGAAGCTCATCCGATTTCCTCTTAAGATTCGCAACCTTTGATTTTGCGATGCTGGAAGCAATGCGCGAAAACCCGGTAAAAAAGAGCATCAAATGATTATTTAAAAGCACTTTTCGTTCACCCGGCATAATCACCGGGGTAACGTTGATGCCACCATCAGTAGCAAAGAAAATCACATTAAAACCGCCATGAGCCGCCGCAGTCTGATCCTGAGATCCGACCGTCTCTTTCAATACCTCTTGCTCAATCCATATCGCCTCTTGTGTTAGCCACTCTTTGGACACACGTTTGCCTTCGAATGCCTGTAACGAATTAAGTATCCCCACCACGAAGGACGAACTTGAACCCAGACCGGAACGGGCAGGCAGATCGGCATCGCAGTGAATTTCGAGGCCCTGCTCCAGCCCCGACGTCTCCAACACCGCCCGCACGGCCCTGTGCTCGATATCTGCAATTTCGCAGGCATTCTCAATCTTGGAATAGGCGATACGATATTTATGGTCGAAAAATGGCGGCAGCTCACGGCAGGTGATATAGCAATACTTGTCAAACGATGTAGAGAGCACTGCACCCCCATGGCGTTTATACCAATCGGGATAATCGGTGCCCCCACCGAAGAAGGAGATGCGGAAGGGTGTACGTGAGATAATCACGTTGTCGACTCAGGGGAAAGATATGGCATAGACCGAAGAATATGTTCCTTGGGTTCATTAAGAAGGCATGGCAATGAAAGAACCGCTCGCCAGTCACTTTCGGCAAGGTCTATTTTTCCAATCGAATACAACAAAGTCCCCCTGTTATAACGGACCCAAAACTCATCCGCCCCTCTTGCCAACGCCTTATTATAGTAATCCAGTGCCAAGTCAGAATTTTCTCCGCTTTGATGGAGTGCGAGCGCGTAATAATAAATGATCTGACCGTCGTCAATTTTATCAATAAGCGGTTCCAGAATTTCCACAACAAGCTTGGATTCTTGTGCCGACCCTAACGAATTGGAAATTGCCATATTCAATTCAGTAGTCACGTGTTCAATGTCGCTATTCACACGCTCCCGCTGTGCTATTAAAGCAAGATACGTTAGGAGGAAAGTTTTCCTGGGATCGGGCTGCTGCCTTCTATCAGCTATCAAAAAGCTTGCTATTATCTCTATATTCTTCAAGCCTTTGTCACGCATCACTTTGCGATAGCTGCGTACCTTTGCTGAAACATCTGGAAGCCGGTTTAGCAACTTGATAACTGTTTCGGTTAGGCTTCCTCGCAAAGCGCTTTCAAGATCAACCACAAATTCACTAAAATTAGCATCTGTCATTATCGGGCGAACCTTTTTAGAATAAGATAATGCACACACCGGCACACCAGATGCGAGGGACAGTATCACCGAATGAAACCTACATGCGATGACCATATTGCACACCGACAGACCATAAGCTACATTTTCAGGTTCGAGTGGGGAATCCCATATATGCGAGAAATTAGAAATGTTAGCTTTATTGATAACTCTTCGCATAATAGGAATGTCATTTCCCAAGTCTCCGAATTCTTCTGCTGCCTGAAACGGTATGAAAAGAAATTCGCAATTAAATTTAGCCTGGATATCTCTCAGATCACCAGCTAGCCAATCTTCCCAAGCACAACTCTTAGCTGGATACCTCCAGTGTTCATAATCCCAGTGGCGAAGCGAAACGCCAACCAAGAACCTATTATGGTTACGAGCTTCTTGTCTGATATGATCAACATAGTCAGATCGCCGAGTTCTCGTCCTTGATGCTGGACACATCGTTACCGTAGGAAAATTAGCGCTAATGCCGCATGATTTTATTACTTCCAAAGATCCCGAGTCTCTAACTGTCGCTACGGTTGCAAGTCCGAACGCGCGAGCAATGTCTTGTTTTGCAATATCTGAATAAATGGGCTCGACTCCAACACCGCAAATAAAACAGGGGATCTTAGCCAGATTACATAGATAGGGGATCATGGCGCAGAAAACATTGTAGCCCTGAGCATTTCCGAGCCTTGTTTCAGTGCACCACGGATCGTATTCATTGTAGGCACCACCGCCAGCGACTATAACCAAATCACTGGATTTCACGCTTTCAATTACTCTTGACAGATCATCAAATTCAATTGCGTCAATACCAAAACGTTCAGTTGTTCGCTTAGGTCGATAAGATGTAGCTGTTATTTCCACGTTTTGGCCAAAACATTCCTTTAAATCTGCCAACAATGCTGAAAGAATGGCATCATCGCCAACAATCCCATAGCCCCAGTAGCCGACAAGGAACAGCATCTTGCATCTCGTACGCTTATCCTCATATTTGGCTAATTGGTGTGTTAAGCGACCAACCTCCTTGGCATAAACATCTCGTTCTTGATGCAATCGGCGCAGCGCGGGAAATCGCAGCACGAGTTTCTTAAGAACCTGTTTCATCGATCACTTTTCCTGAAAGATAACTACGCACCATTTCTTCCGTTTCCGGTAACTCCACATATCTCGACATTTTCTCTGTCGCGATCTCACATTTTCCTCCTGAACCAGAAACCGCCACCCTCGCCGCAATATCCTTTCCTAAACAGATACTGAACTGGTAAAACAGTTTCAAAACTATCGTTCATCATTAGAAATGCCGCCAGAATGTACTGCTCATTCCAATACAACCTATCACACCGGGAAGGGTAGGGAAACGGGAGAAAAATATCATGCAAGTGAATCATGACGCCCACATTGACTGCAGGTAATATTTCCAAAAAAAACCTAGTCGTGTCAGTCCCGTCAAAAACCAAGTGGCTTCCATCAAGGAATAGAATATCTCCTGCTTGCAAACTCTCAAATTCGCGAAGAGGAATATCCAAAAACGACTTTTTAATCACGCGATCTGCGATATTATCAACATCCAAACGAGGGTTAGGGTCAATGCATACTATTTCACAATCAAGGGCATTGGCCTTGATCGCCTGACGAGCGAATCTCGTGCTATTACCAGAACCGATTTCCAAGTATTTTCTGGGCTTGCAATCTACAATAACTCCCCCCAAAATCTGGCCGTCAGTCTCATTGAAATATGGATTCGGTATATACGGAGATACCCCGTCGTCATAATCGAGAATTTCTCCAATATTTGCATCCATATACGTTTCAAGATTGTTCTTGAAGATTTCAAGCATACTCTCGAAAGAACGAACGAAATGTGGAATACTACCTTGCTCTGAATCTGAGAAGGGTGGGGACAACACATATTCACCGTCAATCGGTACAACTATTGCCGGGTGAGAATAGTCTTCGGGTAAAAAGATACGACCAACTGTGTAATATGGAACCCATGAGTACATACCAGGGAACCTAGTTTTATCATACCTTGTTTCATACTTTCTAATTTGCTGTGTCAGCGAATCTACCGCGTATGATTTCTCCTTCAACACCTGCTGAAGTGCATTATTTTCCGACTCATATTTGGCCGATTGTTGTGTTAATCGCTCAACTTCTTTGGCATAAACAGCGCGCTCATCATAAACTCTTCGCAATGACGGGGATAGAAGCGCTAGTCTCTTAATATATCTCATAAATCACACCTCTTTTTTTGACTTGAATTGGTGATTTCGTATTCTGTCGCGGCATACCCGTGGCAGGACTACCTGTTTTCTCATTGCCTCCGCCGGTTTTTTCCAGAGAAATATTGATCTGAGTAGACATAATCATGACTGATTGTATGCACCAGTCTCATAGAACCACTCAATGGTCTTTCTAAGCCCTAGATCAATCGAACTCAAAGAGTAACTTTGCAACGCTCCACAAACCTTTTCTATGTTAAGACACTTTGATTTAGCACCAACATAACGACTGGTGTCGTATTCAATCTCGTCACTCGGATAGCCGACTTCTTCACAGATAATCCCAGCAAAAGTACGTATGGAATACTCTTCGCCCGCGCCAATATTAAATACCTCGTTATCAAACTTTTCCGTTAATTGCCAAAGTATACGAATGAAATCATCCACCAGAACCAATTCACGCTTCTGATAACCATCACCCCATAGCACTACGAGCTCGCCATACTCCTTGCCACGGATGATCTTGCGGATCAGGTCAAAGATGAAATGCATCTGACGTCCATCCGTGTGATAGCCAGGCCCATATAGGGTGGAAGGCACAGCACAGAGATAACGTAGACCATATTGCTTGCTCAAGGCTCGCGCTCCCTGATACAACATGCGCTTTGTCATTGCATAGGTGTACAGACTATCGATTGGTTCGCTGAGCATGTATTCCGATTCACGCAACCCACCTTCAGGCGCATAGACACAACTCGTGCCCATGAAAACCAATTTGGCCTGCGGTTGCTGCGCTGCCCACCAAGAAAGTGCATTGGTGTTGATCTGCTGATTAATGATCCACTGTTCACCAGGATGCCTAATACAAAAATCTCCCGCCTGAGTCCACGCAGCAAGATGAAATAGCAGATCATATTTCTCGGTCGAGAACGCGTCCAGGCTATCTGCCTTTCGAAGGTCGCAATTGCGAGAGTTCAAACGAACAAGCCGATGACCCATGGATTCCAAATACGAACATAGCGCGGTGCCGAGGAAACCGCTACTTCCGGTCACGATAATCTTCATGCGCACACTTTCGGATTAACCGGAAAATAGAACTCGACCCCCTGGTCCATCAACGCCTTGTTGTTGGCAAGAATCTCTTTCTTAAAGTTCCAGGCCAGCACATAGTAGATATCAGGCAATTCCTTCACCTCATCTTCGATCAGCAATGGAATATGCATGCCGGGTGAGTAAAGGCCCCGCCGCAACTCGTTCTTCTCTACCAGATACTGAATCAGATCAGGCCCGACACCAAGGTAGTTGAGCATCGTGTTACCCTTTATTGGCGCACCGAATCCGTAGACCTTTTTGTCTGCTGCCTTAGCCGCACGCAGATAAGCCAAATTCTCCTCCTTCATCTGCTTGATACGACGATCAAACTTTCGATATGCTGCAACCGAATTACAACCAGAGGCTTTTTCTTCTTCACGCATCGTCAGCAAACGTGGTTCTGGTTCCCGTGTGCCCTCGTGTGAAATAAAGCCAATGATCGAGCCACCATGAATCGGTGCCAGATACGCATCAAACATCGAGAGTCCGTGTCGATTGAGTAAAACCTCGATCGTTTCAAGCGTATAATAAAGCAAGTGTTCATGGTAGATCTGGTCAAATGCCGAGTTTTCCATGATGCTCTTCATATATAAAAACTGCACCACGAAAATACCATCTTGCTTGAGTCCCTGCTTAATGGCCCTGCAAACTGAATGCAGCTCTTCCAAGTGAAAGAAAACACCTGCAGCATTGAAAACATCAAACTGCTTTCCGATCCCTTTCATCGTCTCTTCATTGAAGAAGGCATTTAGAGTCGGAACACCGGCTTTATTCGCAATGCGCGCTGTCGTCTTGGACGGCTCCACCCCCAGAACTTCGTAACCCAAGGCCTGGAAGTGTTTGAGTTGCGTGCCGTCGTTGGAACCGATATCCAGCACCCTCTTGTCGGCGCGCCCCCTCATAAATCGGTTATCCACCTCTTGTGCAATACCGAGGAAGTGCTCGGATAGTGATTTGGTGACACCCGAGAGATAGGTGTGATCACTATACATAACCTCCTTCTTGACTGTGAAGTCCAACTGAGAGGTATGGCAGTCGTGGCAATAAAGAAGACGCAGTGGATAAAACGGCTCTTTACCAACGTCCTCAGGTTTCAGGAAGTTGTTGCACCGGGGTTGCTCACCGAGATCAACGACCAACTCGAGATTTTGAGAATCACATACTCTACAATCCATAGAGACCTCCCTTAACCCACGCTTCGTAAACCACATAGATAGGCATTAAGCATCACCCAAGCAATCCGCCTGAGCCGGAAAAAGCATTTTTTCATTTACCAATCCTTGATATTAAAACGCTTATCAAATTTACTAAACTGAATGTCCCAACATAGCTCCGTAGACGTGGCGTGCTTGCAGTTTTTTAACATCTCATCATACACAGAAGATTCCATAACTCTTTTCGCCTTTCTGATACCATTAATAAGTTGATGCCTCTCCCATCCATCTAAAACCAGACCACATCCATACCGCTCAATGAGCACCTTGATCTGAGGGTGCGGCGCTGAAATGACAGGAACCCCAGCGGCGATGGATTGGAAAAATTTATTTGGTGCGGCATTCAGTAATGCATGTCTTACCGGCAGCCATAACAGCAGAGAGAAGCTGTATTCCGGCAATACCTTATCCAGTGCAACCTTTGGTATCTGTCCATGCCATTTGACTCGATTCCGCTTCCCCAGCCTTTTAAGATGATCTAATTTCTCTTTCATTTTATCTTTTGACGTTCCCTGTAAATCACCATAAACATCTACCGGATAAGGTGCCATTTCCGCATCAAATATATATTTGCCAACAGATATATCGGCATCGAGTGTACCCGCATAAATAAAACGTTCATTTTTATCTTTATTTACTAGGAAGCTATCAGAAGACACATTGTAAAAAATAAAAACCCTCCTCCATTGTATTTCAAGGAGCTCTATATCGTACTGCGCGCGATTCGATTCCGGAAATAACCAAATATCGATTTTTTCTCCCTGCCGCTTCAGTTGCTCAACTCTGCACGAGGCATTTTTTGCCATCGATATCGGCTCTAGGTCTTCCAGTGCCAAATGAATCAATTTTTTTGGTTTGTATTTGAGGCCATCGATAAAATCGAACAAAACATAGTTCGTTATAATGACAATGTCAGGGCGTATCTCATTAACAACTTTTACGCACTTATTAATATACTCGCCACGTCCAACTGCCGTATACGGATGTATGGATGTGGCCACCGTTTCTAGTGTTATATTTGATAAATTCAAATCTATAACAGCGCGCTGTGGTAACAACGGTTGTAAAATCTGACTCGCCGCTTGCAGCTCCCTGCCAATTGATTCTGTCAATTTTGCTATCTGCGGAGATCCATAGCCAAGAACAGTATCCGCGATTGTCATTATACGGAGCATTATTAAATACCCATGCTAAGCCACCTTACAAGGACCTCAGAACTATGGAAATCTCTCCATTGTGTGGTGATTTCTTTAATATCTCTTGAGTAAGCCTTGTATCTTGTTATGACTTCAGCGACGGCAACCGAAAAATCCTCATCGGTGCAATAGAATGCTCCCCCTTTGAAAAGCGGCACCGCTGAGTCAATATCCATCTCATGCACTTGTATCGATATCCCGTACACACTGGCGTCAGATAGGGAGGTAACATTTCCGCGCCCGTCATCCAACTCGAATTCCAAAAGGAATCTTTCTTTTTTTGGTAAACGTAGGAGGCCATAAGAATCCTCGGATCTCAGATCAATTGCAAACTGCCGAAAAAAGACCGCGTTTTGATTTGCCGCCAAAATTGTTTCCGGAGAACTCTTCCAGTGAATGTGTATGTAACATCCAGGCCTTGCGTCTAATTGACTGACCTCGATCAACAGCCAAATAATATCTGACTTCGAATGCGCATAGATCACCGACCTAGAGTATGCCGGAAGCTTTTCCAACGTCACAGACTGCAGTTTTGAATGCGTATAGACTACAGACCTAGAGTGTGCTAGAAGGTTTTCCAACGTCACAGACTGCAGTTTGGGCTGTGTTCTCAGTAGATCGCGATAATACGTTTGATTGACTTCAAACAGTTCCTGAGACATCCATGATTTATCAGCCGCTACGAAAGGTATGCCTGTAACTATTGCTTCAGCGAATATTCCTGAACTTCGTGCATAGTAATTACCAGCATCGTATGGCATCAGGAGGATATCCGCCTGATTGACTAAGTTCGTATACTCCCGACTCTCAAAAGGACCATCAAGTAGGTCAACAAGCCCGTTTGGTTCAGCTGCAAGCACTGCTTTAGCAACCTGTGAACCTGGTTCACCACCAGGAACGTTGAAATTGCTCTGAAACGTGTAATGGATACTTTCTTCAGTAAAACCAGCCGCTCGTAAATCGGCAACCAGGCGAGGCAACAGTGGATACCCCTTTTCGTCCCTTGCATCACCGATGTATGAGACATTGATTGGCTTTTCGTCGCTTTGCGTTAGCCGATTCAATGAATCATCAAGCGGGATGGGAAGGGTCGTAAACTTGAATATTCCAAGACGCCTGTACTGCTCGGTGAGCGCGTCTGTATCGGTGTAAAAATTAAAGATCGCTTTTTTCTCACGAATGATCGATTTGCATAACGAAAAAGTTTGTAATGTCTTAAATCGTGACTCAATCTGATCTTGATAGCTCGGCTCACGTCCATGGAAAATGTCTCGGCGGAATAACAAGTGCCACGAAAGAGATTCCATTGGTGACTTCTTCACAGCCAAGGCGACGCCAACTAGTTCAATATTTCCCAGTGTTGGTATCAATACCAGGTCTCCGCTTCCCGCATTAGCTTGCTTAATCAGTCGCTGAATATCTTTCGCAAACTGTCTTGCATAACTATCTGAACGGAACAGCGATCCGCGCTGATGCACTAAGATATAAGGAAGAAATGGCAGTGAAAGTAGTACGACGACTACAGCGCCAACAGACATGCGCACTAGCCGTACGATCCGTCGTAGCGTTATCAAGATGACCGATGCTGATAGTTTTTTGCGAAATTGGCTGAGTTTAAAGTTAAGTTTAAAAAGAATATACCCAGAAAGAATCGTTCCTGTTGATATTCGTATGCCGGCGGTTATCGTTCTATACCGCTCCAGGATTTCAGGTAGGGAAAAACCCTGTGCCGCTGTCATATACGCGTACCCTAACGAACTATTCATCAGTCCGCATAGCAGTTGATTCTTTGTTGCAATTATCTTTTTTATAAACCTGCGCTTACCTGGAGTAAGGCGAGTGTATTCGCTTTGAAAGTTTTCCCAAAAGGTATAGGAGAACCCTTTTGCAACGACATCGATATGCTCACTGCTAATATCTTCACAGTCCTTGTGCACTCCTAGGATGGTCTTAAAGCCCTCTTTCTTGGCCGCTCTTAAAACGCGCAACGCATATTCAAGATAATGCCCGCCCGGATCTTTGAGTGAGTGGTCGATAAGGATAAATTTTCTCATCTGTCTGAAAATATTGTTGGTTTTAACTGTTCGGCGCCTTGTGTACGAATTGAGAAAAACATTCCCCCTCTAATCTCTAATGAATCTGCGCCCTGTCTACGATCACCTCTGCAAATGCAAAAGCGCTGGTAAAGGCGGGAGATATGGCATTCAGCACGTGGAGCGAGTCATCGGTAGTTGTCAAGATGTAGTCCATCTCCAATCTACTTGTTTTGGTATTAACCAGCTGTGGTCGGATGCCTGCCTTCTTTGTAGGCACCATCTCCTTCGCTAAGAGCGATGGCACGAGTTTACGCGCGGCATTTAGGAAGTTTCGCTTCCAATATTTACTCATTTCGGCATGAACCAGTTTGCGGAAGTTGTCCTCGTTATTGAGGTACATTCCGGCAATTTGGTAGCCGATGTCCAGCGACTCCGCCAAGTTGATACCCTGTAACCAACCATAGTTTTCACGGCCAAAGGCGGGGATGGCGGTTGGTCCTACGTAGACATCTCCGCTAATGACTCTTGTGAGATGAACCCCCAGGAATGGCATATCGATATCCGGCACCGGGTAAATATTGGCTCTTACCTTATGATTGGCAGCCAGACTCAGCTTCCAATAGATACCTTTGAAGGGGACCAGGGCAAATTCCTGTGCGAGTCCAAACTGTTTGGCAATGGTATCCGCATAGGCGCCTGCACAATTGAATAGAAAGCCATAACCGACATCGCCCTGTGTGGTATTCAGTTTAGACCGTTGCAACGGTCCTCTTGCTTTACAACCGAATAGAAATCTGACTCCTTGATGTTCAAGTTTCTCTTTCAGCCTGAACAGAATCGCTGAGGAGTCAATCACAGCCGTAGTAGGGCAATAGATCGCTGCTGCTCCCGGAGCTGCAAAGGGTTCAAGCGCTTTCAATTGCTGCTGGTCGATCCGTTCAGCCGGGATTTCATTCTCCCTTGCATTTCGCATCAATCTTTCAATAGTCGGCAATTGCTTTTCCGATGTAGCCAAGATGACTTTTCCGGACGGGTTAACTGCTATACCTTCTGCCCGAGCGAACTCTACCATTCGCCGACCGCCAGTTGCGCACACTTTTGCCTTCAGCGTATCGCTTCCATAGTAGATACCACTATGCATAACACCGCTGTTGCGGCCGCTGGCATGTGCGCCTGGATCAGACTCTTTCTCTAACACGGCAACCCGGGCGGCAGGTTGTCGCTTGCGCAACTCTGCCGCCACGGTTAGGCCAACGATGCCTGCCCCGATAATGACGAAGTCGAAGTTCTGTGCCATCTACCGGTATCAGACGTTACCGTAGCGCGCGTTGCGGATCATGGTATATCCCTTGATCAACTCGCTTATGCCGCGGTCGAGCGAGAACTCGGGCTTGAATCCGGTTGCCTCTATCTTATCGTTCGAGACAATGTAGTTGCGCTGGTCCGGATCTTTTCCGATCTTCTCCTCAACAAAGATGAACTCCGGCAACTGCTTCTGAATCTGTTCGCAGAGCTCTTTTTTGGAGACATTGGCATTGGAAAGGCCAACATTGTATATTTCGCCTTTCATGGTGTCGTAGTTGTTCAACGCATGCCGAAAAACACGGGAAACATCGCGCACATGGATGTAGTTACGCTTGAAATGGCTTTCGAAAAGCACCACAAAGCGGTCGTAAACTGCACGATAGGTAAAGTCATTAACGAGTAGGTCGATACGCATGCGGGGCGACATGCCAAAAACGGTAGCCAGCCGGAAGCTGATGGCATTGGGGTGGTCCATTAGTTGCTTTTCAATCTCCACCTTCTCGATGGCGTATTGAGAGAGGGGTCGCAATGGTGACTCTTCGTTGCAGTAGTTGTTCTCATCCCCGGTACCGTAGGCGCTATTGGTCGTGGGCATGAGTACGATTTGCTCCTTGGAGAGGAGTTTGAGCATTAGTGTAATGGCATCGTGATTGACGGTCGTAGCACCAACCGGGTCTAGGCTGCACAGTGGTGCACCTACCAGAGCAGCAAGGGGAATGATGACATCAGCATCTTTCATGAGTGATACCATGGTCTCTTTAACCCGGATATCCCCTTTAACTACTGAAAAATGTGGGTGATATGCGCAGTGGTTCAGGCTGGTCTGCTTGAACATGAAGTTATCAAGCACTGTGACCTTATGACCAGCAGCGAGCAGATCGGGCACCATGGTCGAGCCCAGGTAGCCGGCACCGCCGGTAACAAGAATGTTGTAGGACATCTACTTCACTCTTTTTTCGTTTGATGTTGAAAAAGGGCCTCTTCCACGCATTCACACAGGGTATGTGCGAGGATAATGTGGAGTTCTTGTATTACGCTGGTCCTAGTACCCGGCGCGACGATACAGTAGTCGGCCGTTGCTTTTGCCGGACCTCCGCCTTGTCCTGCGAAAACGATGCTTTTCACGCCTGATGAGCGGCACTGGTCCAACGCTTTAAGGATGTTGCTCGATTTTCCGGAAGTGGTGATTCCCAGAAAAGCGTCGTTCCGCTGAGTTTTTCCAGCTAACTGACGTGAAAAATGGAGTCTGCAATGTTCCGCGATAGGGTCTGGGCGTAACTCATGTCCTTTTCTTTTTCAATATTCGCGGGACTAATGCGTAGTCTTCGGGAATACCAATATCAAGAAAGGTGACATCCTGAATGCTGGCCGCTACATTTCCTCCTTTGGCCATAGCTGCGAGAAAGTCCTGCTCCAGTGAAAATTTATCCGGAAAGTTCCGAAGCTGGCCGGTCACCGCTTCGGTATCAAGCAGGTAATAGCCCCCGTTGACCAGACAGCGTGTGCTGGCTTTGAGGCCAAATTGGGTAATGTGACCATGATCATCGACGCCAACACCGCCATAGCGATCATTTCTCTGCATTGGCTTAAGGGCAATCGTCACTGGCTTTTTGGCGAACATGGCATCGGTCACCAGTTGTGGTAGGTTGACCTCGTACCATGTATCACCATTAGCAAGGATGACCTGTGGGTTTTGCCAGTGGGTCTTTAGCAACACTTGCCGGAGCCCTCCACCGGTACCAAGTGGCGTCTTTTCCGGAACATAATCTATGTTGCACCCATGGTACCAATGGCCAAAATGGCTCTCGATAGTCTCCGCGAGGTATCCAACCGACAATATAAATCGTTGAATGCCCTGTTCGATCCAGTAGTCCATCAGGTATTCCAGAAATGGACGTCCTCGTACGGGTGCCATTGGCTTTGGAACATCGCTAACAACCGTGCGGAGACGCGTTCCCAGGCCACCTGCTAGAATGATGGCTTCGGTCGGGGTGTGCTTAGTCATTCGTCCGTTCCCGCAGCGATGCGTTCGTTATACAGCTCGAACTTTATATCTCACAGAATGCCTTGTTACAAAATTTTCGGATCATGGCCTCGTTAGGGGATGCAAGCACGAGAACCTCAGCTAAGTCGCTTAGCCGTTTTTCGGCCTTGTCTATAAATGCGGTTCACCGGTGCCAATTACCTCATCCATCAGCAAAATATCAGTATTCGTGGAGGTTACCGTGGCAAACGCTAGCCGCGTGATCATGCCTGACGAGCAGCTCTAACACCGCTCTTGCTTGCAGCAAAGGATAACTCTTGTTTGGTATATAACCACACGGAACCTGACATCTCCTCGCGGCAGCTGCTCACTGCGTTAGTGTTGGCGATGGCGGCGAGCGTCGAAGCCGTTCGACCAGACCGGTCTTATCCGCGAAAGATCAAGCCCGCCAAGCTCCACTTAACAAAAGGGTTTTGAGTGATGATTATTGAAAAGAAAGTACATACGTGCCGCAAATGTCACAGCAAAGTGCTGACCAAAAATAACATAAATGTATGCGGCAACCTGCAATATCATTGTAAAACCTGTGGCGCCTACGGCGTACTTGAACCCCGAGAGCCCTATACGGAGAAAGAGCAGGAGCTTATTATAAAGGCTTATTAGGAATTAGCCGTTTCTTGCCTAAATTCAACTAACAAAGAGGCTGAAAAAACTGAATTTTTCAAGATTCCCAAAAAGGCGAGGTGAGTTTACTGGCCCAAAGGGCAAAACTCAAAGCATGTCAAAACCCCATCTTCTCGAAGAAGCTCTTGACGCCGTCGAGCCAGGAGGTGGCGTGAGGGCTGTGTTTACTGCCCCCGGCCTGAACTGCTTCGTCGAGCTCGCGCAGCAGCTCCTTTTGGCGCTCGGTCAGGTTGACCGGCGTCTCGACGACCACGCGGCAGATGAGGTCACCGATAATGCCGCCGCGCACCGGCTTCACGCCCTTGCCGCGCATCCGAAACATCTTTCCGGTCTGGGTCCCGGCGGGGATCTTGAGCATGACCTTTCCGTTCAGGGTCGGCACTTGCAGCTCACCGCCGAGGGCCGCGGTGACGAAGCCGATGGGTACCTCGCAGAACAGGTGATTGTCCTCGCGCGTGAAGATAGGGTGCTCTTTGACCAGAATCTGAACGTAAAGGTCCCCGGGCGGTCCACCCTGCTCCCCCGGCTCGCCTTCGCCGGACAACCGGATGCGATCACCGGTATCGACGCCCGCCGGGACCTTCACCGAGAGGGTCTTCTGCTCCTGGACCCGGCCCTCACCCCGGCAGTAGCTACAATGCTCCTCGATGACAGTGCCTTGGCCGCGACACTGGGGACAGGTCTGCTGTACCGAGAAGAAGCCCTGTTGCATCCGTATCTGGCCGCCGCCGCCGCAGGTCGGGCAGGTCTTGGCGGAGGTCCCCGGTTTGGCACCGCTGCCCCCACAGAACTGGCACTCCGCCAAGGTGGGGACGCGGATCTTGATTTCCTTTCCCGCTACCGCCTCTTCCAGGGTCAGGGAGAGATCGTAGCGTAAATCGGCGCCCCGATGCACGCGCCGGCCCCTACTCCGGCCCCCACTGCCGAAGATGTCCCCGAACACGTCACCGAAAATATCGGAGAAGCTGCCGCCACCGAAATCCCCTGCCCCACCGAATCCGCCGCTCGTCTCCACCCCGGCATGGCCGAATTGATCGTAGGCCGAGCGCTTCTTGGGGTCGTTCAGGACCTCATAGGCCTCCTTGGCCTCCTTGAACCTACGTTCCGCTTCCGCCCCGGGATTACGGTCCGGGTGGTACTTCATGGCGAGGCGCCGGTAGGCCTTCTTCAGGTCGGAGTCGCTGGCGTTGCGGCTGACACCGAGCACCTCGTAGTAATCGCGTTTGGACATGGCTCCAGAGTGGGCAGTGGGCAGTGGACGGCGGGCAGATATCAAACCTCAGGATCAATGGAGCATCCAAGCAAAAACGGCGCATGGGTAAGGCACCCATGCGCCCCTGTCCACTGATCACTGAGAAGCTGTCTGGTTAAAAGCAATCCTGAATGATTCGGCGTTGTCGGAGGATTCGACGTGTTGCGTTCGACGCACCAAGGCGCGTTGATTGTCTGCTTAGGTCATGCCAGCGTCTTAACGCAACCTACACCCACATGACCCCCCGCGCGGCCTGCGGGTCTGGATCCGTTTTAACCAGACGGCTTCTGACTACTGATCACTTACTTTTGTCGTCCTTGACCTCTTCGAACTCGGCGTCCACCACGTCGTCCTGATTACCGCCGGTCTCGTCCCCACCGGCCTTGGGACCCATATCAGGTCCCGCCGCGCCGCCGGGCGCCCCGCCCTGCTGCTGGGCATAGAGACGCTCGGCCATCTTGGCGGAGGCCTCGCCCAGGGTCTTGATTTTGCTGTCGATGGCGTCCTTGTCCTCGCCCTTCATGGTCTCTTCCAGGTCTTTGATGGCGGACTCGATGGAGGCCTTCTCGTCGGACTCCAGCTTGTCCCCGAGCTGCTCCATGGACTTGCGGGTGGCGTGGATCATGGTATCCGCCTGGTTCCGGGCCGCCACCAGCTCATGGAATCTGCGGTCGTCTTCCGCGTGGGCCTCGGCGTCCTTGACCATCCGCTCGATCTCGTCGTCCGCGAGGCCGGATGAGGCCTTGATGACGATGGACTGCTTCTTGCCCGTGGCCTTGTCCTTGGCCGAGACATTGAGGATGCCGTTGGCATCGATGTCGAATTTGACCTCGATCTGGGGTACCCCGCGGGGGGCGGGGGGGATATCGGTCAGGTCGAATCGACCCAACGACTTGTTGTCGGCTGCCCGCTCGCGTTGTCCCTGCAGCACGTGCACCGTCACCGCGGTCTGATTATCGTCGGCGGTGGAGAAGATCTGTTGGGCCGAGGTGGGGATGGTGGTGTTCTTCTCGATGAGCTTGGTCATCACCCCGCCCAGGGTCTCAATCCCCAAATTCAATGGGGTCACGTCGAGCAGCAGAACGTCTTTGACCTCGCCGCCGAGTACGCCGCCTTGAATGGCAGCGCCGATGGCCACCGCTTCGTCGGGGTTGACGTCCTTGCGCGGCGCCTTGCCGAAAAAGGCCTCCACTTGCTCCTGGACCTTGGGCATCCGGGTCTGGCCGCCCACCAGGATCACCTCGTCGATGTCACCCGCGGTTACGCCGGCATCCTTGAGGGCGACCCGGCAGGGCTCGATGGTGCGCCCCACCAAATCCTCCACCAGCGACTCGAACTTGGCCCGGGTGAGCTTGACGTTCAAGTGCTTGGGTCCGGCCGCATCGGCCGTGATGTAGGGCAGATTGATGTCGGTCTGGTGGCTGGAGCTGAGCTCGATCTTGGCCTTCTCGGCGGCCTCTTTGAGACGCTGCAGGGCCAAGGGATCATTGCGCAGGTCAACGGTTTGATCGCGTTTGAATTCGGCCACCAGGAAGTCGATGATGCGCAGGTCGAAGTCCTCGCCCCCGAGGAAGGTATCCCCGTTGGTCGAGAGCACCTCGAACTGGTGCTCGCCTTCGATCTCGGCGATCTCGATGATGGAGATATCGAAGGTACCCCCGCCCAGATCATAGACCGCGAGCTTTTGATCGCCCCGCTGCTTATCCATACCGTAGGCCAGGGAGGCGGCGGTAGGCTCGTTGATGATGCGCTTGACATCCAGGCCCGCAATCCGGCCGGCATCCTTGGTCGCTTGCCGCTGGGAGTCATTGAAGTAGGCGGGCACGGTGATGACGGCCTCCTTGACCTCACCCCCCAGATAGTCCTCAGCGGTCTTCTTCATCTTCTGGAGGACCTTGGCGGAGATCTCCGGCGGGGCCATCTTCTTGCCATTGGCCTCGACCCAGGCGTCGCCGTTGTCTGCCCTGACGATTTGATAGGGGACCATATCCTTGTCCTTCCCCACCACCTGGTCATCGAACCGCCGGCCGATCAGTCGCTTGATCGCGAACAGGGTATTCTGCGGATTGGTAACCGCTTGCCGCTTTGCGGATTGGCCGACCAGGACCTCATCGTCGTTGCTGAAGGCAACGATGGAAGGGGTAGTGCGGTCGCCTTCCGCGTTCTCGATGACTTTGACCTTATCCCCCTCCATGACGGCGACGCAGGAGTTGGTCGTACCCAGGTCAATGCCGATGATTTTGCCCATGATGCTCTTATCTCCAAGTTGAGTTCTCGTCGCTCGACGCGCCTTCTCTGCCGACTCAGTTGGGGTAAAACCCTGTGGTTTTCAAGCCTGTTCCGATGCCGGGGCCGCCGCGACAATCACCATGGCCGGTCGCACCAGCCGGCCATTGAGCAGATAGCCTTTCTGGATCACCGTGACCACTGTGTTAGGGGCCGCATCTTGCGTGGGCTGTATGGTCATGGCCTGGTGATACGCGGGGTCGAAGGGCTCGTCCTTCGGGTCGATCTGCTCGACGCCGAATTTGCCCATCACGTCCGCGAGCAGCTTGAGGGTCAGCTCCGTGCCCTCGCGGAGCTTGGCAAGGTCCGCGTGCTCGTCCAAGGCTGCGGTGTGGCCGAGCTCCAAGCTGTCGCGTACCTGCAGCAGCTCGCGCACGAAGCCGTCGAGGGCGAACTTGTGCGCCTTCTCCAGCTCGTTGGCCTGACGCCGTTTCAGGTTTTCCATCTCGGCGCGGACCCGCAACAACTGGTCCCAATTTTCGTCTGCCTTGGCCCGTGCGTCCTCCAGCAGGGCGGTCAGACGCTCCGGCGTAGCATCCTCGGCCGGGTCGGCGTCATCCGCCGCTATCGCTGTCTCTTCGGCTTCCGCTGCCACTACGCCCTCCGTCACCTCTGTCGTCTCTGTCGTCTCTGTCGTCTCTGCCGTGTCCTGCGCCGATTCGTCCTGCCCTTCCGGCTCCTGTTCCGGCTTGTCTGTCTCTCGCTCCGCTACCATCTGTGAATCTCCCCACTGGTTCCCGGACCCGGCGCCGGATCCAGCGCCTAGGGGCCGTTGACATTTAGCGAACCACATCAGCCAGGTAGTTTGGAATGCGTCATACCCGACATCGGGATCAGAATCGAAATCGGGATTCCGATTGCGATCCCGACTTACCTGGCTTTCCAACGTTTTGGCTAGCTGGCCCAATACCGCGCTGGCACGGACTTATGTTTTAATGATAAGTTCGGAGCGCGGTATTGGGTCGGCGCTGAGCCAGTTGTTGGGCGATTCGGGCTGGTATATTACACCTGGTTCCGTGAACTAAATGAACCGCTTATAGAATAATCCCCTTATAAAACAACAGGATAATGGAAAAATTCATTCATTTTTGGACTCACCCAGCAGGTGAAATAGCCAATCTTTTAAAATCCAAGTAAAATCATAGAGTTAACCGAAATCCCGGATTTTATCTCACGGATTCACGTTACAGATAGTTAGAAACGCTTATAACTTCCGTCGGAAAATCGACGGAATGTTTCCCAGACGTCTGGAGGTTCAGTAGGAGCTCCAATACGTATTAGCCCGTCAAATTCCCAACGGTTTAACGGATTGCTGCCAATCCAGATGTGAGCAACCTCCTTTCCATGGGAGTCAATGACTTGCATGATCCAGTTGAGTTGGCCCTGAGGGCCAGCCGCTAACCGAAGATTTGCAGCGTTTGGTACGCGGCCGACCTCTCGGAGGATATTCTTTTCCAAATCGGTTCTGAGGTCACGCCAAGGAATGAAAAGCGAGTCATACCTGCAAATAGGACCTCGTGCTAATCGCTGCGTATCAAGTACCCACTGTCCCAAGCACATTCCAGCTGTGCCGTGACCGTCATTATCTAGAATCCACTGAACCTGCTGTGGTTTCTGCGCAGCAATCGGATCACTTTTTGTTTCGACCAGTCTGTCGACTGCGACTAGAAGACCGGTAACTGCGGTAACTAGCCCAGCCACAGCCGTAAGCACGCCTGGAAGCGTAGTCCACCAGCTATTAGGCTTAGAACTCTTATTTTCCATCGCGAGTTACGTCAAGAGACCGCCCAACAGTTGGTTGAGCGTAGACCCTAGGTTAAATGTCAACACACCCTAGCGACTTTCGGTCACCTCAGAAATCGGGTACGCTATTGTTGTTTCAAGGCCGCCGTCAACAGACGCGCGGTCATGTCCACAAGAGGAATGACCCGCGGATAATTCATTCGCGTCGGCCCGATCACCCCCAGCACGCCGATCACCTGATCGTCGCTACCATATGGCGCCGTAACCAGGCTACAGTCGTCCAGCAACTGATAGCCGGACTCCTCGCCGACGAAGATCTGCACCCCCTCGGCCGCGATGCAGCGATCGAGCAGATGCAGGATCTGACTCTTCTCCGTAAAGGCGTCGAAGAGCTGTTTGAGCCGTTCCACGCTCGCCAGCTCGTTGAATTCCATCAGGTTGGTCTGCCCGGCGATAAAGCAATCGTCGGTGCCCTCGGCGGCTTCCACCACCCCTTGTGCCATCTCTACCGCCTGCAACATGACCCGGTCCATATGCTCACGGGTGGTCTTCATGTCTGCCACCAGGCGCCTACGCACCGCATGCAGATCCTGGCCGGTGAACATGGCGTTCAAACAGTTTGCCGCCTGCTCGAGCTCTGCCGGTAAATAGCTGCGATCCGTATTGACAACCCGGTTGTGGACTTCGCCTTCGCTGGTCACCAGAATCGCCAGCACCCGACCCCCGGACAAGGACAAAAACTCGATCTGGCGGAAGGCACCGTGCTCGTGGCGCGGCATCATGACCACCCCGGCGAGACGGGTTACGCCGGAAAGCAGCTGGGAGGCGCGCTCGATCAGCGTGGAGGCATCGCCGAGGTCGTTCAGCTGGCGACGCATCGCGGCCACTTCCTGTTCGGCCAATCGCTTGACGGTAAGCAGGGAATCGATAAAGAGCCGGTAACCCAAGTCCGTAGGCACCCGCCCGGAGGAGATATGGGGCGAGGACACCAGCCCCATCTCCTCCAGATCCGCCATCACATTGCGCACCGTCGCCGGGCTCAGCTCCAGGCCCGTTTCCTTCGACAGGGTCCGGGAGCCCACGGGCTGACCATCCCGGATATAGCGTTCAATCAGGACCTTTAGAAAATGCTGGGCGCGCTCGCTAACCTGGTTGTCACCGCCGGCAGTACTCGTCATCAAGACCCTCTCGCGGGAAATCGAAGCTCGACCACAGCGAGCAGGTTAGCACTCGATTTATACGAGTGCTAACAGGGCAATGTAGGGTTTGCACGTAAGGCTGTCAACTTTGGGTAGTGCTTAATGGGTAGTGGTGAACTTCTTGCTGAACCTCTCTCTTCTTCGATGGGATAATTGCACGATCACTATATATTGAGCACTACCCAATTTGTACGCAGATGTACTAGCGCATCTCCACCAGGGTCCCTACCGGGACCAGATCAAAGAGCTCGATCAGATCCCGATTGCGCACGCGAATGCAACCATGGGAGCAAGGCACTCCCATGGGTTCCGTGTCCGGGCAACCATGGATATAGATGTAGCGACGCAAAGTATCCACGCACCCGCCGCGATTGCGCCCGGACTCCAACCCGGTGAGCCAGAGGATGCGGGTCAGGACCCAATCCCGTCCGGGATATTGCCCTGCTAGCTCCGAGCCATAGATCTCGCCCGTTGCCCGTCGCCCCACAAACACCGTCCCCTCCGGACAGTTGGCCCCGATGCGGATGCGCACCCGGTGCAACCCGCGGGGCGTGCAACCGCTGTCCCGCTGCTCGCCGGGGCCATTGCGGGCGGTAGAGACCCGATACCGCCCGAGCACCCGCTCCCCCTCCCGGAGCGCCAGGCTCTGAGTGGCAAGATCGATCAGGATGCGCCTGGTGATAAGGGGCATTTTTCAAAGAGCCAGTCTGCAATCGTCTGAGCAGCTGTCCGGTCAGAAGCAACAAATGGTATTAGGGGTTTTACTGTACTGCATTAGAACCACGGATGGACACGGATAAACACGGAGGCTCTTTATGGATTCCGGACTGCTTTGGAGTGCGCCGGCAAAGCGGCGCGACCGAATCGAACCTCAGCGACGGGGAATAGCAACCACGTTGGCCGGGAATCTGGGCTCTGAACTCTACGCGCGCCGCGGCGACGGCGCTTTCCCCTGGCCGCAACACCTGTGTTGGAGACGGATGCATCGCCAAATCCAAAGCGGCGGCAGGATCGTGCCACTTGGCCGACCCCCTGCTTATGCCTTGCGCTGTCGGTTCCAGTAAGCATCGGGGTGAAGTTGCCGCCGCACTCCAAAACGTCCGGTAGTACCTTCCATGAGCGTGAACAGTCCGGAATCCATAAAGAGCCAACACGGATTGTGATCTGTGTTTATCCGTGTCCATCCGTGGTTCTTCGGTGCGGTTCGTTCTGGTACAAGTCCAATTTTTTCTCGTTCCCACGCGCTGCGTGGGAACCTGGTTGCTCCGCGCCGCGGAGAGAATCAGGATCCGTTTTAACCAAACAGCTGCTCAGTCATCCGCCATGCGCTCCCGGGCCCGCGCGATGGCTGCGCGCACCTGGATCGGGGCGGTACCACCGATGTGGTTCCGGGCGGCTACCGAGCCATCCAGGGTCAGCACCGCGAAGACGTCCTCGGCGATATCCGGGGAAAACTGCCGCAGCTGCTCCAGGGACAGCTCAGAGAGGTCTTTGCCCTCCCGGATACCCAGGGCCACCGCCTGGCCGACGATCGCGTGGGCATCACGGAAGGGAATACCCTTGCGCACTAGATAATCCGCCAGGTCGGTAGCGGTGGCAAAGCCCTGACGCGCCGCCGCGCGCATGCGTTCCGAATTGCACCGCAGCGCCCCCATCATATCCGTGAACACCTTCAGCGAGCCCTTAAGGTTGTCAACCGTGTCGAACAGGGGTTCTTTGTCTTCCTGGTTGTCCTTGTTGTAGGCCAACGGCTGGCCCTTCATCAGGGTCAGCAATCCCATCAGGTGCCCGAAAATGCGCCCCGCCTTGCCGCGCACTAGCTCGGGCACGTCCGGATTCTTCTTCTGGGGCATGATGGACGAGCCGGTGCAGAAGGCGTCTGAGAGCTCGACGAAGCCGAACTGGGCGGAGGACCAGAGGATGAGTTCCTCGGAGAAGCGCGACAGGTGCATCATCAGGATCGCGGCGGCGGCGCTGAACTCGACGATAAAGTCTCGGTCCGAGACGGCGTCCAGGGAATTCTCCGCCGGGTGTGCGAACCCCAGCAGCTCCGCCGTATAGTGGCGATCGATGGGGTAGGTGGTGCCGGCCAGGGCGGCCGCCCCCAGGGGCAGGATATCGACCCGCCGGCGGCAATCCGCGAGACGCTCACGGTCGCGCTGCAGCATTTCGAACCAGGCCATGAGATGGTGGCCGAAGGTGATGGGTTGGGCGACCTGCAGATGGGTGAAGCCGGGCATCACCGATTCGACCTCGCGTTCGGCCAGCTCCAGGATCGCACCCTGCAGGCGCCCGATCTCGACGCGGATGGTGTCGATCTCGGCGCGCAGGTAGAGCCGTACGTCCGTCGCCACCTGATCGTTACGCGAGCGCCCGGTATGCAGCTTCTTGCCGGTGTCACCGATGTCCCGGGTGAGCGCCGCCTCGATATTCATGTGTACGTCCTCGAGGGGGATCGACCACTCGAATCCACCGGCTTCGATGCGCTCGCGGATGCGGATCAGGCCGTCGACGATGAGGTCGCGTTCTTCTGCGGTCAGGATGCCCTGGCGAGCCAGCATGGTGGCATGGGCGATGGAGCCTTCGATGTCGTAGCGGTAGAGCCGGTGGTCGAAACCCACCGACGCGGTAAAGGCCTCCACAAAGGCATCCGTGGGCTCATGGAAGCGTCCGGCCCAAGGCTTGTCAGAGCCGGGTTCATTATTCATCGCGGCGTGGAGGGAAGCATGCTAGGCTGGTGCAATAGCACCGGAGTACCGATAGCATGGGAATCATTTTTTGCCGCAAATGAACGCGAATCAACGCAAATCGCCAGAAATCGATTCGCTGTCATCAAGGGTTCTCGATCTATCTGCGTGCATTTGTGCTTATTTGCAGCTAAGAAAAAAGGTGCCCCGACAATCATCACAATCTCGTACCCCGTTTCCGAATCTTCTGCAGATGTTTTTCACAGATCATGAAAATGTGCTGTCTGTGCGGCAAAAACAAGATATGATTTTTGATCCCATGGTCCGTGACCACAGAGGGCAACCGTCTGTTGGACAGGAGAAGACAGAACTTGTCCTTTCCCTACGAGTATCCCTTGAAGTCGGGTAATACAATCCCCTTCGTTTGTACTCTGTTCGGAGCTGACAAGAATCAGACTCCATCCCCATTTGGTTTTCTCTGAATGAACATTCCCATCTCGGCCAACAGCAAAAACACAGGGAGATGTCATATTGGTTTTTATAGCTCCGATTTTAGCTTCACCCTTATAGTGTACTATGCACTTATCATCCGAGCGCGATATAGTGAGCTCGAAATCGCCAACCACGATTTTCTTTTCAGGCATTCCGTTTTGCGTTCGGTCAGTCTCCTGATCGTAGGGAATTTCATGATCGTTTCCCCAGCAGATCAAAACAAGGAAACATGCAAAAAGTGCAAATATTCCGCGGGCCATTATAACAACTCCCAAAACCATACCTTTTGACAGGCTCCAAAATAATCTCCGGTTTTGGTAATCCCTTTATTCCAAAGATCGATGTGATCACCTCGTCCACCTCGAAATCCTTTCAGGTTTTCGAAGAAAACAATTCCTTTCTTGTTCGTAATGCTGCTCTGCTTGTTTGTAACAAGCCGTGGTGGCCGAACATTCCTCCACAGATAGTTGGCAAGGCCGTCCGCCCCTCGGGCATGACCATGTTTGCAAACAGGATGCTTATAGCCGGCCAAACCGAACCCCGTCTTTTCCAGTGCAATCGAGAACCGTATTGCACATTGGTTTTGCCAAGGCCCATCACATGGTCGTAATAGTTTTGGGTAGTTAGTCCATAATGATTGAAATGAAAGGACCATGATATTCCTCTCAATTAAAATGTATTGAACATCGAAAAAAGTAACTATTCGGGTACAATTATGTTCTCTCGATGCGGCGCTTGTGGTTCGACAATAGGAATTCTTTTTTGCCGCAAATGAACGCGAATCACCGCAGGTCGGTCAAGTTGGCTCGCCATTATCGATAGCTCTTGATCCATTTGCGTTCATTGGCGTTAATTTGCGGCCAAATCTCTCGTGGGGATCTCTACCGCGACTTCTCTTCTTCGGCACTCGGAAGCCGAATCTCCACGAAGGCTTCATCGCGCAGCCGGCGTAACCACAGCTCGATCGCCGTATCGGCTTTACGCTCCCGAATCACCTCGCGGGCTTTCAACCGCATGGCCTCGTCCGTGGTGTCCTGGGTGCGGCGCTCGATGACCTGGACGATGTGCCAACCGAAGCTGCTCTTGAATGGCGCACTCACTTGATTCGGCGCCAGGGTGCTCATTGCCTTTTCGAACTCGGGTACCGTATCTCCCGGGCCGAGCCAACCCAGATTACCGCCTTTGAGCGCAGAACCTGTGTCGTCGGAGTGGGAACGGGCAAGGGTGGCGAAATCGTCGCCGCCCAGGATGCGGATCTGCAGCTGCTCCAGGTGATTCCTGGCGTCGTCGTCGGACACCACCTCGTTGGTGCGGATGAGGATGTGGCGGGCGTTGATCTGGTTGACGATCTTAGGGCCCGAACCCTTGAAATCGGCCAGTTTGATGATGTGATAACCGCTTGGACTGCGTAACGGCTCGGTGCATTCCCCCTTGGTCAGCGAGCGGGCCGCCTTCTGTGCCAACGTTGGGACCTGGCCCAGCGGGAACCAGCCGAGATCGCCGCCTTCCAAGGCCCGCCGTCCATCGGAGAAACGGATCGCCAGCTGTGCGAAATCGGCGCCGCCGCGTAGGCGCTTGACCAGGTCTTTGGCCTTGGCCTCGGCCTTCCTGACCGCTACGGTGGGGGCATTTTCGGAGACCGCGACCAGGATGTGCGAAAGCCTCACATCGCTACGCTTGATCAGGCGGCCGGATTCCCGTTTTAGAAAACGATCGATCTCTTGATCCGTGACCCTGATATTCGTGACGACCTCGTGGGTCTGGAGGCGGGTCGTAATCAGTTTGAGGCGCGTATCCGCGGCAAAGTCCTCGTAGTGCACGCCCTCGGACTCGAGGGTAGCGCGCAGCTCCTCCAGCTTCATGCCGTGACGGGCGGCGATATTGGTGATGGTCTCGGTCAGCACGGCGTCATCGATCACGATGCCTAAGTCCTTGGCCTTCTGGAGTTGGAGGCGTCCGAGGATCATGCGTTCGAGGACTTGACGCTCCAGGTCCGGACGCGGCGGGAGCGTCATCCCCCGGTCCCGGATCGCAGGGATCGCTAGGACTATCTGGTGCTCAAGCTCACTGGCGACGATGACATCGTCGTTGACCACCGCCACGATAGAGTCCAGCTCCTCGACCCCCCACAGGGCATCGGCGGGGACGAGGGAGCAGATCAAGATGACGAATAGGGCCCGGATCGGTAGGCCCTGCCCACTGGTGCCCCGAGTACGGCAGCACCGAAGTACCGGTAACACAGGAATCATTTTTTTGCCGCTTGCGTTGATTTGCGGATAATCCTTCCGTGAATATCTGCTCGCTCAACACTATCGGTAATTGGGAGCATCCGTACTTAGTGTATGGAATAACCATAGATACTGCGCTCGAAGAATTTGTCCACCTGTTGTCCGATCGAGCCGAGCCCCGCCAGCTCTACCTGGAGCATGACACTGTTGGTGCCGGCGCTGTCCGGCTCGTTCTTCAGATGATGGCCCAGCAGCCGTACCCGCCAGCAGCACTGACCGTACTCGAGGCCGGCGAAGGCCTCCACCGTCTGGCTGTCGAGCAAAGAGTAGTGCCAGCGACCGACGAGTTGGAACCCTCGATTGACCGGTAGACTGAACGACAGGTCGGTATTCTCGTATAGCTTCTCCTCGCCGGTGCCGAGATCAAACCGATAGGCCAGGTTGAGCAGCCGATTGTCTGGTGTCTGGTAGCGTAGCTCCAGGGTCTGCTTTCGCAAGCGATCGGTCTCCTGGTCCGAGTCATATTCGAAGCTCGCGCGACCGGTCCAGTTCTGCAGGAGTCGGGCGCTCAGAAGCCCCGCAATCGGGGACCTGCCCCCCTCTTCGGGCGGACCGGAGACCTGCACGTCCCGGTCGCGAGCGTACAGGATTTGGCCGATGCTGGCCCGCAGCAGCTCCTGCCCCGAGTCCCTGGCGAGGGTTCGTGATGTAAGGCCGAGGGTAACCTGGTTCGCATCGCCGACGCGGTCCCATCCCGTGAACCGATTCAGTCGGAACAGACTGTCGTAGCTGAAGCTCTGTTCGGCGGTGTCAAAAACGGGGAGATCTGCCTGCTCCGTGAAGGGAGTGTGGAGATAAAAGACCCGGGGCTCGAGCGTCTGCAGCGATTCCCGACCAAACCACTTTACCGCACGCTCGAACACCAGCTCCGCATCCAGGTTGAAGCTCGGGATCGCATAGGAGGGACGTGCATCCTTGTCCGGTTGCCGGTCCTTAAGGTCGTATCCGGCCAGATGGAGATTCAGCTGCGGGATCAGATGTCCGTAGCGCCTGCGCAGTGGCCAACGGGCGAAGGGCTGGAGGGCGGTGCGGTGCCCATGCATGATCGTATCGTGATGGAAGTAGTCGTACTCGCCGCTGACGCCCAGCTCGATTCCGGGGCCAACCCGATTGCGCGGATTTATCCCAAAGACCAGCTGGGGCAATCGTGCATAGGGTTTGGACTCGGGCCCAAGGGTTTCATCCAGGGTTTGGAATTCTTGCAGCCGGGTGAGCAGGTACCAGCCGTCGCCGGAATAGCTTAAATCGCCCCGGCGCTCGAGGTTGCGCGCACTGGTTTGCTCCAGCTGGGCACTGAAATCCTCGAGATATTGGTCGTCGGAGACGGCTCTGTAATCCAGGGCAGTCGACCAGCGTGGACCGAAAGCACCCGCCTGCTCGATCCGTAACGCCCAGCGCGTGTCTCGGCTGTCGCGCTGGTTGTCCCGGGGCAGGAGCTCGCCGGAGAGTCGCACCCTCTGGTGGGGCGACAGGTACCTGAATTCGGTCTCGAGCATCGGGCCACGTTTGGTCATATGGCGCATAAAGAAGGTTGCGTCCATATGGGGGGCGATATTCCAATAGTAGGGCACGGTGACATCGATACCGTTGCGGTCCGAGCTACCGAACGTCGGCACCAGGAAGCCGCTCTTGCGCCGCTTATCGATCGGAAACGATAGATACGGGGAGTAGAAAACCGGCAGGCCACGTACCCGTAGCGTGGCGTGGCGTGCCACGCCCCATCCTTTGGCCTGATTCAGCTCCAATTCGGCGGCATCCAGGGACCAGGCCCGCTGTCCCGGTCGGCAGGCGGAATAGACGATATTTCGATACCGGGTCAGGGTCGGGTCAACCAGCTCTGCCTGGTCGGCGTTGCCGCGGGCATTGAGCTTCCCCGTGAATCGGTAGTAGACATCGGAGAGGCTACCTTGGTCCGATGCCAGGTTCATCCGTGCCCCGTCGGCGATGAGCCGGACCCCTGGGTCGGCGAGAAAGATGCTCCCCTTAGCCACCAGGTCCGAGGTGTTGTGGTCGTAAACAACCCCGTCCGCCGCGACGAATCGGTTGCCTTGGACCCCTCGGACGTCCCCTCTCAGCCACAGCAGATCACTCTCCTGATCATAATCGAAGGCATCGGCGCTCAAGGACAAGGGGTCCTCTGCGGTCGGTGGCGGCGGGCGCACTGCCGGCCCAAGCCTGACCGGGCGGAGACCGCAATACTCCCAATCCAGGCCCTCATGGAGGAGATCGGTATCGACGGTCGCCTGAGTGGACACGCCAGTGGCCGCCTCCGGGGGCATTGCAGTGGATGTGCGGACCGGGGGTTGCGCCAGTGTGGGAGGCCCTTCTCGACCTTGACCCACGCAGCGCCGATCAACACCACCCGCTCCCGCACCGCAGCTCCGACCCTCGCCGGCACAAACGGCACAAGCGGTTGCCAGCAACAGAAAGATCCCGACGCAGCAGGCAGGATTGGGATGACAAAAAGACATGCTATCGTTTAAAACTACGAATCACGCGAATCAGCGCGAATCAATTTTCGCGTGGATTCGCGTGATTCGTAGTTTTTCCTCAATCGACGATCTCCGCCTTCTCGATGATTACATCCTGCATCGGCACGTCCTGGTGGCCGTGCCGGGAGCCGGTCTTGATGCCCTTGATGGTGTTCACTACCTCCATACCGGCGGTCACCCGGCCGAAGACGCAGTAGCCCCAACCGTCCTGGCCCGGATAGTCCAGAAAGGCGTTGTCGGACACGTTGATGAAGAACTGAGCGCTTGCCGAGTGGGGCTCCATGGTACGGGCCATGGCGACGGTGCCGGTGAGGTTCTTGAGCCCGTTCTTGGCCTCGTTTCGGATCGGCGTGTGGGTGGCCTTCTCCGTGAAGTCGGTCGTCATGCCCCCACCCTGGATCATGAATCCATCGATCACCCGGTGGAAGAGGGTGGCGTCGAAATGGCCTTCGCGGACATAACGTTCGAAGTTGTCGCAGGTAAGGGGGGCCTTATCCGGTTCCAGCTCGATGAGGATATCGCCGTGGTTGGTAGTCAGCTTGATCATCGGGTCGTTCCGGGTCAGCCGTCCAAGCGCGTGATCTTTTCGATGACGACGCCATCCTTCGGCACATCTTTCGAGAACACATCTTTCCCGTCTTTCGAGAAGGCTCCGGTGGGAGTGGCAGCGATCTCGTCCACCACCTCCATGCCGTCGGTTACCTTGCCGAAGACCGCGTAGCCCCAGCCCCGTCGATCCTTGGACTTGTGATCCAGAAAGGCGTTGTCCTTGTGGTTGATGAAGAACTGGGCAGTAGCCGAGTGGGGCTCCATGGTACGGGCCATGGCGAGGGTGCCGCGTTTGTTTTTCAATCCGTTATCCGCCTCATTCTTGATGGGAGCACGGGTAGCCTTTTTCCGCATCTCCTTGTCGAACCCGCCGCCCTGGATCATGAAGCCTTTGATGACCCGATGGAAGACAGTCCCGGTGTAGAAACCCGCGTCCACATACTCCAGGAAATTTGCTACGGTCGCCGGGGCCTGGTCGGGATAGAGCTCGACGGTGATGGGCCCCTTACTAGTTTCAATCCGTAGCTTGGGGTTGTCCGCCAAGGCCGCGGGGGCGGCGCCGAGCAGGATGAACAGGGTGGCGGCAGCTGCGAGTAGTCGGCACATGGTAGGGTTCCTCCGGCCTGGTTGTTGATCGATCGTGTCTCGACATGTCGGGCTATGGCGCGTCCGGATTCATCGGCTCAACCGATACACCGGAACACGCGCCTAACCCGACCTACAGAACTACCGGTAACCTTAGAATCAGCTGCGTCCTTTACTTCTTCGTCTTACCGGGGGTAGGGGCCGTCGGAGGGGTGGGGGTGGCAAAAGGGGTGCCGTAAGGGGCACCCCAACCGCCATAGCCCGGGTAACCGCCCCAGCCGCCGTATGGGCCACCCCAGCCGTAGGGTCCGTAACCGTACCGATCGCGATAACGGTTGTAGCCGCGGCCCGAGCCGCGGCCGCCGCCGCTCATGTTCATGCTGAAATCGCCGTAACCATCGCCGAACATGTCGTTCCACCAGTTGTTGTCGTTATAGCCGGAGCCGGGCCAGCCACCCCAGCCGGGCCCACCACCCCAGGGGCCGCCACCACCCCACCAGGCCTGGGCGGAGCTCATGGAGAAAGCGGCGACGCCGGCAATGGCGACAACGCCCAGGATCTTGGAAAGTTTTTGCATAGTCTGTCGCTCCTGATCGAGACAGAGGAGTATCTTCCGCGGAAACCGCGACCACAGACCTCATGGAGGTAACGGCATGGTGATTGGAAGATCGCGTCGAATGACGCAGTGCAAGTGTAAGCCAACCAGCGGCAGATGGGAAATTGCGATCGGCCCGCTAGCGCAACCGATTTCGATCCCGATCCCGATTTCGGGCATGGCGCATCTCTCTACATTTAACCAAACAGCTTCTTAGAATTGAGGCACTCAAGGGAATTTGTTAGTTTGTCAGCGGTATCCGGGCCGGTTCTTCTTCAATCCTCGACGCCTTGTCGGTATGACCAAATGCATCTTCATTACGGGTGGTGTGGTGTCGTCGCTGGGCAAGGGCATTGCGTCCGCATCCCTGGCGGCCCTGCTGGAGGCGCGCGGATTACTGGTGACCATGATCAAGCTGGATCCCTATATCAACGTGGATCCCGGCACCATGAGCCCATTTCAGCACGGCGAGGTCTATGTGACTGACGACGGTGCGGAGACCGATCTGGATCTCGGGCACTACGAGCGATTTCTGCGCACCCGCATGGGGCGCAACAACAACTTTACCACCGGCCAGATTTACGACAGCGTCATCAGAAAGGAACGGCGCGGCGATTACCTGGGCGGGACGGTGCAGGTGATCCCCCACATCACCGACGAGATCATGCGCAGCATCCGCCTGGGGGCAGACGGGGCGGATATCGCCATGGTAGAGATCGGAGGCACGGTGGGGGATATCGAGTCGCTACCCTTCCTGGAGGCGATCCGCCAGCTGCGGGTAGAGATGGGGCGCGAGAACGCCCTCTTCATGCACCTGACCCTGGTCCCCTACATCAAGACCTCCGGGGAGATCAAGACCAAGCCCACCCAGCACTCGGTCAAAGAGCTGCGCTCCATTGGCATTCAACCGGACATCCTGCTGTGCCGTGCCGAACGCTATCTGCCGGAGGCGGAGCGCAAGAAGATCGCGCTCTTTACCAATGTCCCGGAGGCGGCGGTCATCTCCGCCGTGGACGCGGACAACATCTACCGCATCCCCTTCCTGCTGCACGCCCAGGGGCTCGACGACCTGGTGGTGGGGCAGTTCGGGCTCACGGCACCGGCGGCGGACATGCGCGAATGGGAGCGGGTGCTCCAGGGCTTCGACCGGCCCGAGCACGCGGTGACGGTAGGCATGGTGGGCAAGTACACCCACCTCACCGAGGCCTATAAATCCCTTTCCGAGGCCCTGGCCCATGCCGGCGTCCACACCCGCACCAAGGTAAAGATCGTCTATCTGGATTCGGAGCGGATCCAGGACGAGGGCACCGGATGTCTACAGGGTCTCGACGCAGTGTTGGTCCCTGGAGGCTTCGGTGAACGGGGGGTCGAGGGCAAGATCGCGGCGGCGCGCTATGCCCGGGAGAACCTAGTGCCCTATCTCGGCATCTGCCTGGGGATGCAGGTGGCGGTCATCGAGTATGCGCGCAACCTGGCCGGTCTGGCGGGGGCGCACAGTACCGAGCTCGATCCCGCGACACCGCACCCGGTCATCGCCCTGATTACCGAATGGCAGGAGGCGGACGGTCATATCGAGCAACGCGACGCGGATACCGACCTGGGCGGTACCATGCGCTTAGGGGGACAGAACTGTCGGTTGGAGCCCGGCAGCCTGGCCCGTAAGGTCTATGGCCGGCCCCAGATCCGCGAGCGCCATCGGCATCGCTATGAATTCAACAATCGCTATCTGGACCGCATGATGGACGCCGGGATGCGCTTCTCGGGCTGGTCTCTGGACGGCAAGCTGGTGGAGATCGTGGAGATCCCGGATCACCCCTGGTTCATCGCCTCCCAGTTCCACCCCGAGTTCACCTCCACCCCCCGGGACGGCCATGCCCTCTTCCAGGGCTTCATCGCGGCCGCGCTCGGGCGGCACGAGGCAGCGGAGAAGGCGACATGATGCGGCTACTCGATTATGAGGTGGGGCTCGACCGCCCCCTGTTCCTGATCGCCGGCCCCTGTGTCATCGAAGGCGTGGGCTTGGTGCAGGAGAGCGCCGGGGCGCTCAAAGCGCTCACCGACGCGCTCGGCATCCCCTTTATCTATAAGGCCTCCTTCGACAAGGCCAACCGCTCGTCCCTGAATAGCTTCCGTGGACCTGGAATGGAGGCGGGCCTGCGGATTCTCGCCGACGTGCGCGACCGGATCGGGGTGCGCGTGTTGACGGACGTCCACCAGGACACGCCGCTGAATGAGGTAGCCGCGGTGGTGGATGTGCTCCAGACCCCGGCCTTCCTGTGCCGCCAGACCGACTTCATCCGGGCGGTGGCCGCTCAGGGACGACCTGTCAACATCAAGAAGGGGCAGTTCCTAGCCCCCTGGGATATGCAGCTGGTGGTCGAGAAGGCGCGTTCCACCGGAAATGGGACGATCATGGTCTGCGAGCGCGGCGTCTCCTTCGGTTACAACAACCTGGTCGCGGACATGCGGGCCCTGGCCCTGCTGCGTGCTACCGGCTGTCCGGTGGTGTTCGACGCCACCCATTCCGTCCAGCTGCCCGGAGGCCGGGGAGACAGCTCCGGCGGTCAGCGGGAAATGGTGCCGGTGCTGGCACGCGCCGCGGTCGCCGCCGGGGTCTCGGGGCTGTTCATGGAGACCCACCCCCGACCCGAGGAAGCCCTGAGCGATGGCCCCAATTCCTGGCCCCTGGGCCGCATGCGAGAATTGCTGGAGACCTTGATGGAGCTGGATCGGGTAGTCAAATCCCGTGGTTTTCCCGAGGACGAACTTTTAGGGTCCGCAAATGAACGCGAATGAACGCAATCAACCACTATGGACTGAAAGTCCATAGTTTCAACTATGGTACGCTTCGCGTACTAAAGTCATTGAAGCAATGAAATGGACCGAGAACCGTCGCTGGTGGCGAATCGATTGCGACCGATTTGCTTGATTCTCTCGTTCCCACGCGCTGCGTGGGAACGCGGAAGCTCCGCGCCGCGGAGGGTTGCAGGCTGGGGTGAGGTACGGAACCCCAGCTTCTTCCGGCATACGAGCCCGTAGGGCGGGTCAGGCGCGTGCGCCAAGCGCTGCGATTGCCGCGGCGGTGGGCGCGCCGTCACCCGCCGGAT
>NZ_FLUY01000992.1 GCF_900092655.1 Candidatus Thiosymbion oneisti | reverse complement strand
GTTAGAGGCAAGCGCAGAGACCCAATTCTCACGGACCGACCCCGACGCACGAGCCTTGAGCAAGGGGAAACAGCATGTAACCGGCGACAACGTGCAAAGCAGCGTCGATGAGAAACACAAGCTCATTGTGCATCACGACGTCACCAACACCGGGAACGATCAGAACCAGCTCAGCCGTCAATGCCAGCAGACCATGGCGGTGCTCGGCGTGGAGAGCCTGACCGCGGTTGCCGATGCTGGCGACTACAGCGA
>NZ_FLUY01000461.1 GCF_900092655.1 Candidatus Thiosymbion oneisti | reverse complement strand
GGATACCAGCGGCGTTGGCCGGGAATCCGGGCCCTTCGGTTCCACCCGCGCCGCGGCGACGGCGCTTTCCCCTGGCCGCA
>NZ_FLUY01000989.1 GCF_900092655.1 Candidatus Thiosymbion oneisti | reverse complement strand
GGTAAGACGTAAGTCTCTATTTCTACTAACTATTTTCTATTCCGCCAAGCGTCAATGCGGTGGTCGATGCTCAGTGGGCCGGATGAAGCCG
>NZ_FLUY01000985.1 GCF_900092655.1 Candidatus Thiosymbion oneisti | reverse complement strand
GCCTGCTCGGCTGGCAGCCGCTCGCCCAGTTTGCCCAGCGCCTCACCGAGCCGGCTGAGCTGCCACGGATCGGTGGTGGTGTCCATAACCTCCACCAG
>NZ_FLUY01001533.1 GCF_900092655.1 Candidatus Thiosymbion oneisti | reverse complement strand
TCGGTAGTGGTTAATATCTAAGTTGTAACATGACCAACGGCACTGGCCGCTATACCCCCTCTCCCTCCGGGAGAGGGTTGGGGAGAGGGGATCAAAAAGA
>NZ_FLUY01000980.1 GCF_900092655.1 Candidatus Thiosymbion oneisti | reverse complement strand
AGCGTCAATGCGGTGGTCGATGCTCAGTGGGCCGGATGAAGCCGATGACGCGCCTTGACGCCGGTTTTGGCGCTTCCCAGGCCCAAGAGCGCTCCCTGCGGATTCGCCCGCGAATTCTTTCACAATCTCTGGAGCCTGGGAACGAGCCATGAGGGCATCGTGGCCGCTCATTCGCTCCATAACTCGTTTTTTAGATTGCAATAATGGGGGGATACCTCAGCCTCTGACCCCCTCTCCCCGGCCTCCTCGCTGCGTTCGGCGCAGGCTCTCTCCCGGCGGGAGAGGGGTTTTGCGACACCCTCCTTGAAGGAAGGCCGTCGGGTCTCGCTCAAGGAGGTGGGTGTGAAAAACGGCAAAGCATAACCCACATGAGGTGGAAAATGTAACGATTGTTTTCGGTCTGCGAACAAATTCTCCGTGGGGTTCCTGCCGGCTCGATCAGTGCAGCCACAGAAGGGCGGGATGCGCTGCGCTTTCCCGCCCTACTGTACTGAAATAGAAACTACGAACGATGCCGTGCGCCGGCGGACTTCAGATGCGGGGATTTACCTCCGAGATCAGGTATCCTATTGGTTGTGGCAGTACCGCCGCACGACTGAACCGAGTCAGGCTGAAAGAGCGGATCTGAGCATTCGGATCCCGATGCCCGCCGGATGTCTGCAACCGGTCCCGCATGTCGGCCTCCGACGGCCATGCCGCGACGACCAGCTCGATAAACCCACAGGAGTGTCTAAATGACTGAAAGAAGATCCATCCTACTGTTCGCATCGGCCGCCGCGTTGACGCTGGCAGTGCATGAGAGTGCCTTGTCCGTATCGCCCACGGATGGGCCGGCACCGGCGACGGCCCCTGCGACAGTCACCGCCGAGCAGGCGCCCACAATCGAGAAATCCAGCGAGAAATCCACCGCTGCCGGCGAGTCGATACCCGCGCGCGCCGGGATCACACCTCCGCCATCGTTGGAGCAAGACACCGCGCCATCGCGGATCCCGAAACAAGGGACACGCCGAGGTATGACCCCGGAAGAACGCAGCGCCCAGTGGGAACAGCGACTCCAGAAGGTGCGTGAGCGGGCTATGCGACGGCGTCAGGAGATACAGGAATCGATGGAACGCTGGGATTCCTACTGGAAGACATGGGATGCCATGACGCCGGAGCAGAAGGAGGCGGTCTATGCCATCTTCGGTCCCGGACACAAGCGATGCGGTCATCGCACCATGGACCATGGGCCAACCCTCGGCATGCCCATGCGACCGCGCTCGGGTCGATCCGAATTCGGCCTGCCGGCGGGTCCCGCCTTTCCGGGACCAGGTTACGGCTACGGCCCTCGGCACACACGACCATTCCCGTTTGACTGGGATCCCGCAGCTGTCCCCACGCCCCCCGGTGGCGTTCGACCCCAGGAATGACGGAGGTTGGGGAACCTTCCAAGATCCGAACCCTCCCGGCACGGATTTCCCCCAACCTTGATGAGGGTGTCGCAACAGGCACTGATCTTCGCCCTTCGACCCCCTCTCCCCAACCCCTCTCCCGGCGGGAGAGGGGCTTTTGCAACATTCTCTTGAGGGGGTGGGACTACGAGGACGCGCAGGGGCACCGCCCAGGTCGCCCCTGCGCCACCTACGACGGCAAATGCCCCTAAGAGGCTGTCTAAAAACCAACCCATTGATTTTGCTTGAGGCTCTTTATGGATTCCGGACAGGTAACGATCATAGAAGGGTTCCAGCGGACGTTTTGGAGTGCGGCGGCCACTTCACCCTGCTGCTTACCGGAACCTCCA
>NZ_FLUY01000321.1 GCF_900092655.1 Candidatus Thiosymbion oneisti | reverse complement strand
CGCCGTTTTGGTGGAACGTACACTGACCTTACGGCGTCCGCCCAAGGGTTCGGTGAGCATAAAGTTAACGGCTGTTCCCACCCGTTCGTACTCGTGATCGTAGCGCGCCGGCTGACCCGGTTCGGCGGGGAGCGGCTGGCGCGTTTCCTGAATCAACTGGACCGGCTGCTCATCCAGGCACACCACCGGGCGTTTGGGGTCATACGCACGCCGGTAGACTTCCAGCACATCCTCCATGCAGGCAACAAACTCGGCGTTTTGCGCCGGTGGAATCACCCAACCGGTGCGCTGATGCGGCTTGAGTTGGTTTTTTTAAGCGCGCGCATGACGGTTGGTGCGGAGATGGACTCCACTACCTCCAGCGTCACCAACTCCGCGGCCAGCAGCCGCAATGTCCACCGCGCACGTCCGGCTGGGGGTTCACTACAAGCCAGTTGGATGAGACGCGCTTCTTGCTCGCCATCCAGAATCGGCTCCCGTGA
>NZ_FLUY01001383.1 GCF_900092655.1 Candidatus Thiosymbion oneisti | reverse complement strand
CCAGATACTCAAACAATGGCACGCACAGCAACCCCAACTGTTTAAAAAAATTCCACGTAATCATCCGGGACCTGACAG
>NZ_FLUY01000978.1 GCF_900092655.1 Candidatus Thiosymbion oneisti | reverse complement strand
CTCAGTGGGCCGGATGAAGCCGATGACGCGCCTTGACGCCGGTTTTGGCGCTTCCGAGGCCCAAGAGCGCTCCCTGCAGATTCGCCCGCGAATTCTTTCACAATCTC
>NZ_FLUY01001840.1 GCF_900092655.1 Candidatus Thiosymbion oneisti | reverse complement strand
AATTGGCCTGCGCTCTTCTCTGTGTCCTCTGTGTCCTCTGTGGTTTAAACTTCACAGACTGGCAGCTGATGCCACCGTTTTTGCGATACCCTCGACCGGGAGAGGGAGTAAAGTCCTCGGATCACGACCTTGGCTCCTTGGACGAGGGGCCTTTCTCGTCCGTGGTCTCCTGCTGGGTCGATACATAGCGCGCCAGAGAGTCGATGTTCGGATAGTCATACACCAGCGCCGCGGGCAGCGGTTGCCCCAGCCACTTGCTGAGTTCACCCGACAAACTCGCTGCCGTCACCGAATCGATACCATAATGAACGAAGCGATGCCGGGTATTGATTCGATCCGGCGGAATATTGGTGAGCTGACTGATCCTGTTGAGTAACCAGTCTTTGACGGTTTTGACTTCGATTTGCCTACGCTCTCCAGGATACCGGCCATAAATTGTCCCCGACAGGCGCGGCGCTGCACCTTGCCGCTGGAGGTCTTGGGGAGACGTCCGGGTTTCAGCAGCAAGATGGCGTGGACAAGGATCTCGTAGCGTTCGAGTATGACCCGGTGGATGGCCTCGAATACTTCCCTGGTATTCAGTTTCCGCAACCAGGCCCGTTGCACCTCCTGCACGACAACCAGGCGTTCCTCGCCTGCTTGCTCCACGGAGAATGCGGCCCCGCCGTTGGCAGTTTAGAATGATAATCGTTCGTATTAGAGATTTCAACCTCTCCTTTCCGCCCCCTCGTAGCGGCAGCAAGAACCGGGGCGATGTTCGAGGGAAGGAGGCAAAGGAACTAGCCATCAAGTTTTTCGTGTCCAAACAGCATCCTGTTCGATTACGATTTGGATTTCGATTTGGGGTTGAGGAACGAAGCCCGGCACGGATAAGTTGAGCTTCGTTCCTCGATCCAGCCCATACCATGCTCGTTCGAATGAGCGCTCCGCGCCTGATAGGTGGATGCCGTTCTCCGTTTGACGACCGTAACGATAAAAAAATTTATGTATTGGCATAAAACTTTTTGGTTTCACTACGAATAATTCTCATTCATAATTATATTTGCAATTAATGATATCTGAGGAACTTGGCAAAATGATCACGAACAACCCCTTCTCCGAGCTTTCGGCGTTTATGCCCGCCTTCGTAATGCAGGCGTACGTCGTGGCTATGTTCCTCCTGGTCATAGCCGGCACTGTGCTTGATATGATTCACAAGAAAAGCGCGCAATACTTTTTCGAGCATGCGCAAAAAGCGCAGAGAAACGCAAAGCGCACTGTAAGCGGGTCAGAAAAGACATCGCTGTTGCTGAAAACTATTGCCAGCGAAGTTCTGACTTCTGCTGAGCTTGCAAATCCCAGACGTAGGATTTCCCATCTTTTTACCATGTATGGCTTTATCACATTTATCGTTACCACGGCCATTCTGGTTTTCGCCTATCCGACCCCCGCCGATCAAGCACCAACGATCCTCTCCGTGCTTTGGCATCTCGGCGCATTGATGCTTTGCTTCGGTGGTTACTGGTTCTGGTTCTTCATCCGGGTCGATGTTTCGTCCGAAGGCCATCCTTGGTATCGCCTGGTGCGTGCGGATCTCTTCATCGTCTCACTGCTTGCGACTGCAACATTCGCCTTGATCTGGTCCGCATTTCAGGCAATGGGTACGTCAGGATCGTCAGGGTTGAGTATCTTTTTCTTCGCTTTGTTCATCCTTTCCGGCACCGTGCTGTTCGGCACCGTCCTGTGGTCCAAGTTCGCGCACATGTTCTTCAAGCCCGCGGCTGCTTATCAAAAGCGGTTAACCAAAGCGGATGGATCGAGAGAGAATCTGCCGGAGCTCGCCGACAGAACAAACCCGGCTGACAGAGACAGGCACTCCATGGAGTTGCTGAAGGACGCGCCACTCCATATGGGGCTTGGTATCGAGCGAGAAGCTCCACGCCATTACTGAAATGACGGTAACCGATCAACCAAAGTAAGGGGAATACTATGCCCACCTTTGTATACATGACTCGTTGCGATGGCTGTGGAATGTGCGTCGACATTTGCCCTTCGGACATCATGCACATCGACACCACCGTCCGCCGGGCCTATAACATCGAACCGAACATGTGCTGGGAGTGCTATTCGTGCGTCAAGGCCTGCCCCCATCAGGCGATCGATGCGCGCGGATACGCGGATTTCGCTCCGCTCGGGCATAGTCTTCGGGTTCTTCGCGAAGAAGAAAAAGGCACCATTGCCTGGCGGATAAAGTTCCGAAACGGTACGGAGAAAAACTTCCTGTCTCCGATTACCACCAAGCCCTGGGGTCAGGCAATCCCGCAGCTCGCCGATCAGCCGGAACCCTCACCGGCAATGCGCGATGGTCAGCTCTTGTTCAGCGAGCCCAAATACATACGTCTGGACGACGGTGACTTGCACACCTTGGAGTCCAACGGCCTGACAATGAAAGAAGGGGTGTACTACTGATGGCCTTCAAAACAATCGTTGAAGACGGCATCGACGTCCTGGTCGTTGGTGCGGGTCTGGGCGGTACCGGCGCGGCCTTCGAGGCCCGGTATTGGGGTAAAAACAAAAAGATCGTCGTCGCCGAAAAAGCCAATATCGACCGGTCCGGCGCGGTCGCCCAGGGGCTGTATGCGATCAACTGCTACATGGGCACGCGCTGGGGCGAGAACAACCCGGAAGACCATGTACGCTACGCGCGTATCGACCTGATGGGCATGGTGCGCGAAGACCTGCTGTTCGACATGGCCCGCCATGTAGACTCCACCGTGCATCAGTTCGAAGAATGGGGTCTGCCCCTGATGCGCAACCCCAAGACGGGGGCTTATCAGCGTGAAGGCCGCTGGCAGATCATGATTCACGGTGAATCATACAAGCCGATCGTAGCGGAGGCCGCCAAGAAGTCCGCGGATAAGGTCTACAACCGGGTGTGCGTTACGCACCTGCTGATGGACGAAACGAAGGAAAACCGGATCGCCGGCGCCGTCGGTTTCAACGTTCGCACCGGCAACTACCACGTATTCAAATCCAAGACGGTCGTCGTCGGCGCCGGTGGCGCCTCGAACATCTTCAAGCCCCGTTCCGTCGGTGAAGGCGCCGGTCGCGTCTGGTATGCGCCCTGGTCTTCCGGTTCGGCTTACGGGCTCCTGATCAATGCCGGCGCGAAGATGACCCAGATGGAAAACCGTATCGTGCTGGCCCGCTTCAAAGACGGTTACGGTCCGGTCGGCGCCTACTTCCTGCACCTCAAGACCTACACGCAAAACGGGCTCGGCGAGGAGTACGAATCCAAATGGTTCCCGGACCTCCAGAAAATGGTAGGCAAGGAATATCTGGATCCGGAAGTCTCGCACAGAACCCACAGACCGATCCCGACCTGTTTGCGTAACCACGCATTCATCAGCGAGGTCAATGCCGGTCGCGGTCCTATCCACATGGTTACCATGGAAGCATTCCAGGATCCGCACCTCGAAGAGGTGGGTTGGGAAAACTTCCTGGGCATGACCGTCGGTCAGGCCGTACTCTGGGCGGCGACCGATGTCGATCCCAAGTACCAGAATCCGGAACTGACCACCTCCGAGCCTTACGTCATGGGTTCACACGCAACCGGCTGCGGCGCCTGGTGCTCCGGACCGGAGGATGTATCTCCTCCCGAGTATTTCTGGGGCTACAACCGCATGATGTCCGTCGAAGGACTGTTCGGCGCCGGTGATGCGGTCGGCGGCACGCCACACGCCTTCTCCTCCGGGTCCTTCACGGAAGGTCGTCTCTCCGCAAAGGCCGCCTGCAAGTATATCGACGACGGCAAAGCGGAAGATATCGTCGTATCCGACAAGCAGGTCGATGACCGTAAAGCGGAGATCTACAAGCCGTTGGAGCATTACAAGGTCTACCGTAATGAGATCACCGCCGGCACGGTCAACCCGAACTACATCAACCCGCGGCAGGGCCTCGACCGACTGCAGAAGCTGATGGACGAGTATGGCGGCGGCGTGACCGTCAACTACATGACCAATGAAAAGCTGCTGAATATCGGCCTCAAGAAGCTCAAGATACTGGAAGAAGACCTGGAAAAGGTCGCGGCGGAAAACATACACGAGCTACTGCGTGCCTGGGAGTTGAAGCACCGCCATCGCACCTCCGAGTGCGTTCTGCAACACACCCTGTTCCGGAAGGAAACCCGGTGGCCCGGCTACTACTATCGTGGTGACGCGCTCAAGCTGGATGATGAGAACTGGCATGTGCTGACGGTTTCTCGTCGTGATCCCGCGACAGGTGAATACACCATGGAAAAGGCGCCCTGCTATCACCTGGTCGGCAAAGACGAAGAGTAGCGATGAGAGATGGGTTTCGGCGCGGGAAAAACCGCGCCAAAAACAACTGACCGTAGGGCGGGATACGGCCATCCCTGGTGGCCTATCCCGCCCTACGCGGGCTGAGAACATGAAATAAGGTGAAATGGGGTATCGGTGTAACTCCTTTCATCCTTTAAAAGATCAACATGGGATATGTTGATCTTTTTTTATTTCCGTCTCGCAATACCGAACCCTTGCTGTCGATGGTGAATAGGCGATGAATATAACGGAACATACGGATGAAGAGATCCTGGCGATTGCCAACCCCATGTGGGACGATCTTATCAAGTATTCGAATAAAGGCGATTACGGAAAATTCATACGGAAATTTTCGTATTCGATGCTTCTCGGCCTCAACGAAGTCGAAATGGGAAAGCAGTTTGCAAAAAGCGAGCTGACGAGAAATCTCTCCGAAGAACGAGACCACCTCGGCATCATCCGTCGTGGCGAACATGTAACGGTTCTTTATCGGCAAAGAAGTACCAAGAAAGAAGGCGAGTGGCTCGGAAGACTGGTGCTGGGCTATGAAAATGCAGAGGTGAAAATCTTCGGCGCCTCCATCTTCTGAACATAGCCTCCCGCAAAATTATGAAAGAGATCATACAGGACAACAAATTCGTCGAGCTGACATACCAGGTCATCGACAGAAAATCGGGCCATGTGCTCACCGCGGTCGAGTTCCCCCTGGGTTACGTTCATGGCGCCAATACCCCCCTGTCGACTCGGGTGACGGAGGAGTTGGCAGGCAAATCGGTCGGTGATGTCATTCAGGTACCTATCGACTGCGATCGGTTATACGGACCGCGAGACGAATCCCTGGTGTTTACGGACCACATCGAAAATGTTCCCGAGGAATATCGAGAGATCGGCACGACGATCGTGATGGAAAACGAAAAGGGCGAAACCAGAGATTTCGTTGTAACCAGAGTAGATGAAAAAACATTGACAGTTGATGGCAATAATCCGCTTTGCGGTCGAGCGGTTGTTTTTTTGCTCGAGATATTGACTGTTCGTGATGCGACCGATGAGGAGATCGAAGCAGGCGGGAAGATCGACGCTGATCCGGAAATCGAGGAAATTCTCAGAGACATACAGTAACGGCTTGAAGCTTCTTACAGGTTGACGCTATTGTTGGGCCTTGTCGTTATTATGCTCGTAATGTCCCCAAGGCGTGATCTTTGCGAGAGTTTTCGTAAGTGCGTCCTTGGCCATAGCCGCTTCATAGTCCATCTGCAAACCTGTCCAAAAACCCTCAGACATACCAAAAAAACGCGAGAGGCGTAAGCCTGTGTCGACCGTGATGCCACGCGAGCCCGCAACAATCTCTCCGATGCGACGCTGGGAAACTCCAATTTCCTTGGCAAGGCGATACTGCGTGATGCGGAGCGGTTTGAGGAACTCTTC
>NZ_FLUY01001522.1 GCF_900092655.1 Candidatus Thiosymbion oneisti | reverse complement strand
TCGGCAGGCGCATCATCCAGTCGATGACGGCAAACAGATCCAGTATGCGCTGCCGGTTCCAACCCTGCCGGTAAAGCAAACGCACAAGGCTGAGCTTGGCCCGATAGCGGGCTTGCGGGTCGCCTTTGGTCTGACGGGTGCGCAGATGCGCCATGGTAACAAGGGCGAAGGGATTGGCGCTCGCCTCAAGTGACTCGATGCGGTCCGCATAGTCGATGAGTTTGACGACCGGAAATTC
>NZ_FLUY01001172.1 GCF_900092655.1 Candidatus Thiosymbion oneisti | reverse complement strand
TCTGGCCACAACACCTTGGCCGGGAACGGATACCTCGCCACATCCAAAGCGGCGGCAGGATGGTGCCACTTGGCCGATCCCCGGCTTATGCCTCGCGCTGTCGGTTCCGGTAAGCATC
>NZ_FLUY01000977.1 GCF_900092655.1 Candidatus Thiosymbion oneisti | reverse complement strand
TTGAGAAAAGACTGCCCGTTCCGTCATCGGTCATCGTGCTACCGACTGTCGTCCTCTTCGACCAGTCCGGAATCCATAAAGAGCCAAATTTTTAAACTGAGCCACTGCCTTTGCCCTGTATCCGCGGATTACACAGATTTTCGCAGATTCTTGCGCTTGTTCACCCTGTAAGCGGAATACAATGGGGCCGATTGCGCAGCTTCGGTGCCAAGAGCCTCCATACCGGCGGATGGTCTGCTTGAGAAATCTGCGCGAATCTGCGTAATCTGCGGATAAAAGTGCGGGAAACGATGCCTTTGAGCCGCGTTTTCCTATAGGAAAAACCGGCTTTTTCTTGGAGAATCCGCACAATCTGCGGATCAAAGAAGAATGGGCCTATGAGCATCCAGGATCTCCTTGTCGTCGGCCTCACCGGCATGGCCTTGGCCGCGGTCGGATACGCCCTCTATATCAAGCTCCGGGCCAAGCGCTATACCCGCGAGCGGTACGCCTTTGCCTTCCTCGCCAGCTCTACCGGGCTGTTCGGGATGCTGGTCACGACCCTGTTTGCGGGGCCGCCCTGGATCGCCCTTGCCAACCTTCTCCGCCACTGGCTGCCCAACATCCCTCAGCCGGCTCAGGCGCACTTGATCACGCGAATTCTCGTCATTCTCGGCTTCGTCGTCCTGGCGTGGCTACAGTATCGGATCTGGCGGCACTGGTCCGGTGGCCGCTCCGTCCATCAAGCAGAAGCGGAGCAAAATAAGGAACAAATCTCCGTGCTGGACGAGGGCATCAGGGAAAGCCGGCGGCTGATTCGCCGCGAGCCTCCACTGGAGAGATTTGCTGGGACCGGCGACCGCGAATTCGACACCATCATCGAGTCACCCACGGACTCCCTAGCCTGGCGGGATCAGGCCCGGGAGCTAGTGGAGCTGCGCTGGCCCAGCCTGCACTTCGACCCCCACAATGATTGGCACGACCGGGAAGACGCTTGGGTAGGTCGTAACCAAAAGAGGGATTGCCCCTCGGCAATCCTAGTGACCAGGACAGCACCGACCAAGGAACGGATTAAACGCTTTGTCGACTATGTCCAGAAGCTCCCCGGTTACAGATCTGGCGACAATGACCTCTTTGTCGTCGTGCAGGAAGATATTGCGGACACCGTACTGGAGGTCCGCGGCGAACGTATCGAGCAGTATAGTGAGTCGAAATTGCTGGATTCGCTGGTGGATTTCTCCGATTACTTCGACGAGATCCGAGCCAGGGTCGAGGTGGACAAGCTGCCCGACTCGGATCTCACCCTGCGCCATACCTAATGTCCGCTCACATTTGCTGAAGGAAGACTACGAGCCGCTGGGGCAGGATCTGGAGGCATTTCTGCGTGACTGGATGCAGGAGTCGAGTCAGCGCCAGATCGCGGTGTTCGGGGAATACGGACAGGGTAAGAGCACCGGTTCCTGGCTGTTCGCCTACCACTTGATCCAGAACTACGATAAACATTTTCTCGTTCCCACGCGCCGAGATTGTGAAAGAATTCGCGGGCGAATCTGCAGGGAGCGCTCTTGGGCCTCGGAAGCGCCAAAACCGGCGTCAAGG
>NZ_FLUY01000974.1 GCF_900092655.1 Candidatus Thiosymbion oneisti | reverse complement strand
CTGGCTCCCCAGGCTCCAGCGTGGGAGCAGACCTGGTCCCGACGGAGGAGGGATCTGACGCTCCAGCGTCGATTAAGTGCCTGGTAGGTTAACAGCCAACGCCGATCAGCACGGAGAAGCTGCGTCCGCTGGAGTGGACAAGACGGCGTTCCCACGCTGGAGCGTGGGACGAGGTCCCAATGGCGGGTAGCGGCCGTCCCTGGCCTAACCCGCCCTACGCGGGCTCGATTTCTCGATCATTCTGGCGATCGCCGTTCCGTTTTTTCGCTGGTCGGTAACCCTTACTCGCAGGCTCAAAAGCGGCGGTTCTGCGGCTTGCGATCACCGCGCGGTTTGGCTGGGTTGACCTTCATGTTGCGGCCTTTCAACGGAGTCCCGTTGAGGGCCTTGATCGCAGCGTCGGCCTCGGCATTACTCGGCATCTCCACGAACCCGAACCCTTTTGAGGTGCCGGTATCCCTGTCGGTGACCAAATTCGCGCTCTCGACTTGGCCATAGGCACTGAAGGCCTCGTGCAGTTCGTCTTGAGTCACACCATAAGCCAGGTTGCCAACATAAATATTCATCGGTCTATAAGTCCCTAAAAGCTGTGCATCGAAGGAGAGAAAGGCCGGTCAGTCCGGCCTATGCACATGCCGGTCGGAGGGCCTTGCGGTATGGCCGCAGCCACCCCGCGACTGCGAGAGCCTGTCTGATTTACGACTGTTCTACGCGGAATCGAGGAAGCCGGCCGGATTTCCCGCTCGATTTCGTTAAATTAGGCCCACTATTCGCCTCAGTCGAGCGCAAAAATCTTGCCTTTTGCCCCTCGATCCCTCGCTACGAACGCATAAGCCAGACAGGCTCTAAGATATGTATAGCCCCCGCAAACCGGCTCACCCGGAGGTTTCCTGAACCGATGGAGGTGTCGGGATACGGATCATTCCTGATGGGCCCTGGGGAAGGGGGCCAACCGAAAGACGGGAGACACCGGCCGGCCGGCGCTCAATGTTCGGCACCATACGCGAAAAGCAGTGACATGGAAAGCGGAAAAGCGGATCAGAGTCAATCGGCCAGGCGCCAGGCCACTGTTGTGCCAGCCCGCAGCGGCACCAGCCGGTCTTGATCGAATGGATAGGAATTCGGAACCCGCCAGGTCTCCTTGATCAGGCGGATGCGTTCCTGATTGTGGGGCAGGCGGTAGAAATCGGCCCCGAATCGGCTCGCAAAGCCTTCCAGTCTGTCGAGTGCCCCCGCTTGCTCGAAGACCTCGGCATAGAGCTCAATCGCGGCGTGGGCACTGAAGATCCCGGCGCATCCACAGGCAGTCTCCTTGCCCGCGCGCGGGTGGGGGGCGCTGTCCGTGCCGAGAAAGAACTTCGGATTTGCGCTGGTAGCGGCCTCGACGAGTGCCTGACGGTGGGTCTCTCGCTTGAGTACCGGCAGACAGTAGAAGTGGGGCCGAATACCGCCGGCCAGGATGGCATTGCGGTTGTACAAGAGATGATGGGGCGTGATGGTGGCCGCCAACTGCGGCGGTGCTGCGAGGATAAACCGGACCGCCTCGGCAGTGGTTATGTGCTCCAGGACGATCCGCAGCTCGGGGAAATCACGGATCAGGGGGTAGAGGACCTGATCGATGAAGGCCTGCTCACGGTCGAAGATATCCACCGCCTCGGCGGTTACCTCCCCATGCACAAGCAGCGGCAGGTCGAGGCGCTGCATCGCCTCCAATGCCGGATAGATGCGGTCGATGCGGGTGACGCCGTGCGCGGCGTTGGTGGTGACCCCCGCGGGATAGAGCTTCACCCCATGGACCGACCCGGACGCGGCGGCGCGCGCGATCTCCTGGGGCGATAGGTTGTCGGTGAGATACAGGGTCATCAGCGGCTCGAAGCCGTATCCTGCGGGCAGGGCGGCGAGGATGCGGTCGCGATAGGCGATGGCCTGGGTGGTGTCCGTAACGGGGACAGGGAGATTCGGCATCACCATGGCACGGGCGAAACGGTGCGCCGTATAATGGACCACCGATGCCAGCTGTTCCCCGTCCCGCAGGTGAAGATGCCAATCGTCGGGTTTGAGGATGCTCAATTCGGCCTGGTCGCCCATAGTCCGCTCCCGGAAGATTCCACATGCTTGGCTGTTACCGGGCAACAGAAGACCACAGGGATTTTCCGACGTCAAAGCCCGTAGGGTGGGCTGTGCCCACCAATACCGTGCCTGGATGGTGGGCTGTGCCCACCCTACTACCTAGTTTTGACCGCTGTTGCAAGTTCATAGTATCTGCATGCTCACACGCTTGGCTCACATGCTCCAGTGTGTGGACTAGGGGGTG
>NZ_FLUY01001424.1 GCF_900092655.1 Candidatus Thiosymbion oneisti | reverse complement strand
CGGCGGTGGGATTTTTGCCGATGGCAAGTCCCCCGAACAGCTGCTCGAACCGATCCGCCTGGTTGAGATCGTAGTAGTTTTCCAGCATGGACAACAGCAGACTCTTACCGAACCGGCGCGGGCGCAGAAAAAGCAGCTGGTCGCCGGCTTCTTCCAATGATGGAATCTGGTCCGTGCGATCCGCGTAATAGAATTGTCTGGTGATAAGCGCGTCGAAATCACTGATGCCGTAGGGGAATTTCATGGGCGGCTCCAATCCAATGCCATTAAGTTAAGCCTCAAAGCCCCTCTCCCGCCGGGAGAGGGGTTGGGGAGAGGGCGAACGAAAACAGGGATCAACCAATCACAAACGGCGCCGGTGACGCTTAACTTA
>NZ_FLUY01000972.1 GCF_900092655.1 Candidatus Thiosymbion oneisti | reverse complement strand
CGAATCCAAAGCGGCGGCGGGTGTGTGCCACCTGGCTAACGCTACGGTCACAATAGGCTTTGTGGGTTTTGATAAGCACCGGGGTAGAAAACTGCCGCCGCACTCCAAAATTTGGAGTGCGCCGGCAGAGCGGCGCGGTTTGATTGGACCTGCGTTACATGCGATACCATCGGTATTTGCCGGAGGCTTGGGCGCTGAGTTCCCC
>NZ_FLUY01000142.1 GCF_900092655.1 Candidatus Thiosymbion oneisti | reverse complement strand
GAAGAGTTCCTCAAACCGCTCCGCATCACGCAGTATCGCCTTGCCAAGGAAATTGGAGTTTCCCAGCGTCGCATCGGGGAGATTGTTGCGGGCTCGCGTGGCATCACGGTCGACACAGGCTTACGCCTCTCGCGTTTTTTTGGTATGTCTGAGAGTTTTTGGACGGGTTTGCAGATGGACTATGAAGCGACCATGGCCAAGGACGCACTTACGGAAACTCTCGCAAAGATCACGCCTTGGGGACATTACGCGCATGATAACGATAAGGCCCAACAATAGCATCAACCTGAGCCACGGAATACCGTCGAGAGCGGGAAATGGGGTCAGGTCTTGACCTGTGCCTTCAAGGGTCACGGATCAAGACCTGATCCCATTTCTGCGCATGAGCCAAGCCGTTATGCCTCTAAAATCATGAGCCTATGTCACTACTGAATAAGATGATATTATTTGCTGGCTCTTTATGGATTCCAGACTGGTATCCGATCGGGGCTTAGCCGAGGTATAGGTAGACAGCAGCCCCAAGACGCCG
>NZ_FLUY01001727.1 GCF_900092655.1 Candidatus Thiosymbion oneisti | reverse complement strand
TGATCTGGTTACTGGAGGGCTTGGTCCCGAGCTACCGTACCATCGCTGAGTTTCGACGGGTCAACGGGAACGCCGTGCGCGCGGCGAACCG
>NZ_FLUY01000970.1 GCF_900092655.1 Candidatus Thiosymbion oneisti | reverse complement strand
TCGCGTCCCAAACGCTGTCGAAAGTCTCGATCTCTGTATTGCTCATGGCTCATCTTGGATCAGCCGACTAAACCGCACCCTGGCAAGCTCTAGGCCTCGCTTCGATATGGTTTGTGTCTTCATCCGCGTGGATATATTGTAGCGAGCGTAGAAGTGGGCGTGGGTCATGAACCTTGTGGGGGATGATGGGCTATGGAGAAACCTGTAGACGGCACCGATGGCGTTGTTGCGCTCTCCTATCTCTTTGACCGACCTCGTAACGACCATCCCTGGTTGGACGCCCTGTCCGAACTCGACCGCAGTTCTGCCATCGGCGAACCGCAAGTCACCGCCAACTGGCGTATGGACCACCGGGTGGACCCATCCCGCGAGGACATCCTGCTCGCACCCGGAGGCTTTCCGAAAATCACCAATCCCGGCGGCGAGTCGTTCCGGCAGGCCCGGAGAAATTATTTTGAGCAGTTTCTGTGTCGCCCCGTCGGTACGGATAGTGGGTCATCCGAGCTGCCGGCCTATCTGACCGACGCCAACCTGGGTAACCGGATTCCCGCCGAGCGGATTTCTCCCAATCACGACCTTCTGCACCTGGCCTCGCTCAATACCTTGCTGCGCCGGGCCTTGTCAGGTAGATATGACGCCGCTGACCTGGAGCTGGAGATCGAGAGCGGCATGGGCCGGTCATTGCCCACGACAATCGACGCCACAACGGTGGATCGCATTGCCGCCTCCGTCCGGAGCGCCGGCGAGGAGTCGGTCCGGCGCCTGGCCGGTCTCATCTCCGATACCCTCGGACCCACGGAGCCCCATTGGTGGGCCGCCTTTGCCTACGAGGTAGAAGCGCATATCCAAGGGGAGGATTGGACGGAGGCCGCGGTCCGGTTGGGATTGGGCCACCTAAAGCCGGGCGACTGGTTGTTGGCTTGGCGTTATTCTCCTCGGGATGCAGGTCCCCTCTACCGGCCTACCGTCTTGGAGACCGCGGATAACGGCTTCCATTTTCCATCCCCTCCCGGCTATGGCTATGGGATCACCATGCCGCTGGCCGCAGGACGCCCCCTGATCCGTGAGCTGGTGCATGCGCCGCTCAAGGGCGCTGTCTGTGCGGAGACTTGCCTCGGGCGTCTGGGGCGGATTGCACAACCGCCTGTCGAGGTCAATAATGAAAATGAGTCGAACGATTGGTTCCGGTCGCGCCGGGAATTACACCGCCGCCGCTTAAACGAAAGCATCGATACGGCACCGGTGCGCGACTGGATACGGAGACACCGGAACAGGGCATGACCCTGGCAGAGCTCGTACTCGCCGACATCAGGCGCACCCTTCAGGAAATCGCCCGCGCAGGCGATGGGGAGCGTTTGCGCCAGCTGTTGCGGGGACGGGAGCTACCGGCCCTGGGCGGCGGCGAAGAGCCCGCTATGCAGATTATCCAAGCCTTGGAGCTCCCTCCCTACGACGCCGATTTGACCCGTCACGTCGGTCGGTTGTGCGCCGATTCGGCCAGGCTCTGGCTGGAGCGGCTCGCGGAACAGAAAGGGCAGGCGGCGGGGGACGAGCCCTCTGTCTACAATCTCCTGTTGTTGGCGTCCTGGCTGCCTAAGGACACCGAGCTCTTCGAGGCCCTGTACGCCTACCATATCAGCGAGTTCGCCCCGTCCCTGCTCGCCGCCGGCTCTGGCCGCGGCGCCCGGCAGCTGCGTCGCGCCCTGTGCAACCAGCAGACGGATACCCGGCTGCAAGACCACTGGCTCTCCCTGTTGAAACAGCCCGATGCCGACTCCCCCTGGGATGTCGCCCGTCGTAGTGAGCTGCTGGAGGCCTGGCGGGGCATCCTCTGGTTGCCGCGGCCATCCGAGCAGGGGCCGCCATTGGATCTGGAGACGATGGATATAGCGCTGCGTCTCCTGGAAGGCACAGTTGTGGGGCGTGTCGAGGGGGTAGCTATCCTACGCACGGCGCTGCGGCGCATGGCGGACGCGATCCCACTCGATCCTGCGACCTGGGTCGAGCTGGTTGCACCCTTTTGGTCCGACTGGCCGGAACTCCTGCGCGACCTGGCAGCGGAGCGCTGGCCCGCGCTGGAGCCGCGTCCCCTGGCCGATCTGCCACGGCTCCCGCCGGCACTTGCTGAGCTCTGGGAGGCATTCGGCGAGGACACCCGTAGCGCCATCCTCGAGGCCCTGAACCGCGACGACCCGGAGGCCGGTCGGCGATTGTTGAATAGTTTGGTCTTCTCTCCGCCGCAAATCAGTGGGTGTTCACCTCAGGATGTGGGCCAGCGAATCATCGAGCTTGGCCGTGTGTTCTGGCCGACTTCCGAAGCCCGTCCCCCCGTCGAGACCCTTTATGACGACCAGGATTGGCGGAAGGAACGAGAGCAGACAAGGGGCAAGATCAAGGGGGTCGATCGTCTTGCCGCCCTGGAGTCGGTCAACCGCGGTCTGGCTGCCGTGGAGCAGTGCCTGCAGCGTGGTGACGAGGCTCGGGCGCGCAGTTATCTGGATGAGCTGGTGGAAAATCAGACCGCTCAGGGTTTGCCGGATACGGCTATCCATGTCGCTAAGACCCTGAGCAAGGCGGCTGTGTTGGCCCGTGATGCCGGCTGGTTGGAATGGGCGGAGCAGCTGCAGCGGGAGGCGTGCCGACGCAACCAACAGGACCCCGTGGCGGCAAGCGGCTTGGCGGAGGTACTCAAAGCCCGTGGCGAGTTAGACGCCGCCGAGCGACAGTACCGCGCCAACATCCAACGCTGGCCCAACGACGAAGTCGCGGCGAGCGGCCTGGCAGAGGTGCTCAAAGCCCGTGGCGAGTTGGATGCCGCCGAGCAGCAGTACCGCGCCAACATGGAACGCTGGCCCAACAACGAAGTCGTGGCGAACGGCCTGGCAAAGGTGCTCAAAGCCCGTGGCGAGTTAGACGCCGCCGAGCAGCAGTACCGCGCCAACATCCAACGCTGGCCCAACGACGAGGTTGCGGCGAACGGCCTGGCGGACGTACTCAAAGCCCGTGGTGAGTTAGACGCCGCCGGGCGACAGTACCGCGCCAACATGGAACGCTGGCCCAACGACGAGGTTGCGGCAAGCGGCCTGGCAGAGGTGCTCAAGACCCGTGGTGAGTTAGACGCCGCCGAGCGACAGTACCGCGCCAACATGGAACGCTGGCCGAACGACGAGGTTGCGGCGAGCGGTCTGGCGGACGTACTCAAAGCCCGTGGCGAGTTAGATGCCGCCGAGCAGCAGTACCGCGCCAACATCCAACGCTGGCCCAACGACGAGGTCGCGGCGAGCGGCCTGGCAGAGGTACTCAAGACCCGTGGCGAGTTAGACGCCGCCGAGCAGCAGTACCGCGCCAACATCGAACGCTGGCCCAACAACGAAGTCGCGGCGAGCGGCCTGGCGGAGGTACTCAAGACCCGTGGCGAGTTAGACGCCGCCGAGCAGCAGTACCGCGCCAACATGGAACGCTGGCCCAACAACGAGGTCGCGGCAAGCGGCTTGGCGGACGTACTCAAAGCCCGTGGTGAGTTAGACGCCGCCGAGCAGCAGTACCGCGCCAACATGGAACGCTGGCCCAACAACGAAGTCGCGGCGAACGGTCTGGCGGAGGTACTCAAAGCCCGTGGCGAGTTAGACGCCGCTGAGCAGCAGTACCGCGCCAACATGGAATGCTGGCCCAACGACGAGGTTGCGGCGAACGGCCTGGCGGAGGTACTCAAGACCCGTGGCGAGTTAGACGCCGCCGAGCAGCAGTACCGTGCCAACATCCAACGCTGGCCCAACAATGCGGTGGCCCGCCACGGCTTGGCCAATGTGCTCCGTAAACAGCGGCGCCATGCCGAGGCCCTGCAGCTGCTTCCGAATCCTTTGCAACCCGTGACCGCTCAGGATCTGTATGATCTCCATTTGCGTGGCATGATCTTGCTGGAGTTGGGGCGTTGGGACAATGCGCTAGATGCCTTCGAGCGCGGTCTGGAGGCGGCGAATGCGCCGGCCCAGCAAGCGGCCTTCCGGCGCGGGCTGGTGCTGATGGATCTAAGCCGGCGGAATCATGAGGCCGCTCAGCGGAGGTTGCGGGAGCTGCCGGAGGATATCCCCCAGCTGAATGTCTATCGACTGCATGCGGCGGCGGCGCGCAGGGACGAGGCCGAGGTGTATGTCCTCCTAATCCGCCTTGAAGCGGCTGTCGTCCGCATGGATTTCACCACCCGCACTGCGTTCCGGAAGCTGGAGGCGGCTTACTGTCTCAAGGGTAGGGCGGGGATTTGCGAGCCGGATGCGGCGGCCTACCGGGCGATCATGGATGCCGAGATCGAGATGGAGCAGGCGGCCTAATAGGCCGTTACTTTTCCTATACTCAATTCGACCTATTCGGACTCAATCCGGAGCCTTGATCGGATACAACACATCGGCGTGTATCGCTCGCGCCGCAAAGTGCAATGCATCACGGATGTCGTCGGTATTCAAGCGCGGATTTGCCTCCATGGGCTGCGCCTCGGACTCGCCTGCTGCCAGCCGTTCCAGGATTGATTCCACGGTGATACGCGTGCCCTTGATAGAGGGCTTTCCCATCATGATGTTAGGGTTGGATACAACAGGCATTGTTCTGATGACCTCCCAACGGTGACGGGGTGAAGGATAGTGCAGAGAGCGTGCTTCTCCGCAGTTCATTACTGACGGCGAATTTCGAGGTCATCGGTTGAATGAAAAACCGAAATATTGATATTAGCTTAGTATATGATCACACGGGACCTGACAACGGCCTTGTCAGCACTCAATATACCCACCCTGTTCTAAATGAAACACCTGCAACGACGAATAATACAGAAAATATCGTGACAGGTACAATATGCCATGCCATCGTCACCAGGTTTTTATCGGAAAGATGGGGAATAACTCGAAATTTTGCGTCCACTGCGAAGCCGATGGTGAGTACCAGTAAAATAAACTTCATCGCCAGCACATGGGTTATTGGATTGGAGAAGTTCAGCCACTGACCGAAATCCGGCAGCATTCGGTAAGCCAATATCAAACCGGTAATTATTTGGATGATAAGAGCAGGCATGCCGATTTTTTCGTATCCGGATTCAAACTGCAGCAATTGCTCAGGCGAACGTTCTCTTAAAGCTCTCGGCAAAACCACTATCGAGAGTACAATATGACCGCCCGTCCAAATTGTGGCTGCCAATAGATGTAATAACAATAGTAATCCGTACATCTCTATTCACCTGTTGGGGTAGTGTTATAACTCTGTTGTTTCCGAGCACACAAGGTGTTGATTAACATCGCTATTTGAACCCTGAGAAACAAAGTTAGAACACTACCGAATTTTTCAAGGCGCTCTTATGACGCCTTCTCCAACAAACCCCTAAGCTCGGTCAAGGAATCAATGACGGCGTCCGGGTCGGCGGTGCGGATGTCGATGCCGTGGTTGTAACCATAGCTCATGCAGACGATAGCAAAGCCCGCTGCCCGCGCCGCCTTCACGTCGCTGACCGAATCCCCGACCATGAGGGCGGTGTCGGGAGCGACCCCGAAGTGCTTTGCGGCATGCAGCAGGGGCAGGGGATCGGGCTTTTTGCGCGGCAGGGTGTCGCCGCTAATGACGATGTCGAAATAGTCGCGTACACCCAGATCCCGCAGCAGGGGCTCGGTGAACTGGGCCGCCTTGTTGGTAACACAGCCCAAGGGATATCCCGCGTCTTGGAGGTAATCGAGTCCTGCGCGGATCCCTGGATAGAGATACGAGCGCCCGGATGTGTTCTCGCGATAGAGCTCGACAAAGATCGGGAGGGCGTGCTGGAAATCGGCCTCATCCGGCTCACCGTCCAGTTGGCCGATCAGCGCCCGGCGGACCAGGCGCTCGACGCCATTGCCGACCCAGTTGCGCACCACCGCTTCTCCGTAGGGGGGGCGGTCGAGCCGTTCCATCATGGCATCGACGCAGAAGGCCAGATCCGGCACGCTGTCCACCAGGGTGCCATCCACGTCGATGAGGATCATCTTGGGCCGATGCATACTCAGGGTCCTCAGTTCTCGTTCCCACGCTTCAAGGTTGCGAATCAGAAAAGACCTGAACCCGCTTAGCTCACCGGCTGACCTTGGCCATCTCCTCGCGCATCCGGCGGATGATGCTGTCGTAACGATTGGGATCGCTGTCGTTGCCCTGATGGAAGATGCCTGAGCCGGAGACAAAGGTATCGCAGCCGGCCGCCTTGACCTCGGCGATATTGTCGACCTTGACGCCGCCGTCGATCTCCAGGCGGATGTCCAATCCCGACGCGTCGATCATCTTGCGTGCCTGGCGCAGCTTGTCCAGGGCAGAGGAGATGAAGCTCTGACCGCCGAAGCCGGGGTTGACGGACATCAAGAGCACCATGTCCACCTTGTCCATGACATAGTCGAGGTGGCTCAGCGGCGTGGCGGGATTGAACACCAGACCCGACTTGCAGCCCTGGTCGCGGATAAGCTGGAGGGTGCGGTCGATGTGCTCACTGGCCTCCGGGTGGAAGGTGATGTAGTCGGCGCCCGCCGCGGCGAAATCCGGAACGATGCGATCCACCGGCTTGACCATGAGGTGGACATCGAGAATGGCCGTGACCCCATGCTTGCGCAACGCGTTGCAGACCAGGGGACCGATGGTCAGGTTCGGCACATAGTGGTTATCCATCACGTCGAAATGGATGATATCGGCGCCGGCGGCCAGGACATTGTCCACCTCTTCGCCGAGCTTTGCCATGTCCGCCGACAGGATGGACGGTGCGATCAGATCTTCTGCCATGGATGTCTCTCCTCGTGGGTGCCGGTAGCTCCCGTGATGGTCACGGGCCTGGTACCAAAAAATCAAGGTTTTCTAATTTACTCCAAACCGCTCCCGTTTTCACGCCCGGCTCAAAACGCCCTGGCACGGGTTATGGCCTCGTAGGCCCGTCGAATCTCATGGGTCTTCTCGGCGGCGAGCTTCATCATCTCCTCCGGGAGTCCTTTGGAAACGAGCTTGTCCGGGTGGTGTTGGCTGAGCAGGCGCCGGTAGGCGCGTTTGACCTCCACCTCCGTGGCCTTGGGTGCGACCCCGAGGACTGCGTAGGCCTGGTCCAAGGTCGGCCCCTCGGCGGCGGGCCGCTGCGGAACATGCCCATGGTCCCGCCGGGTGCCCGCTGAGAATGTTTGCTGCAGGCGTACCAGTTGCTCCAGGTGTCGGAACTCATACTCCGGGATTCCCAGATACTCGCAGATGTACAGGAGCAATCGCTCTTCCTGCGGTCCGGGCCGTCCGTCCGCATAGGCGGCCTGGATCTGGATCTCGATGAACATCCGCATCAGGGAGCGGCGGCGGTGACACTCGTGCCGGAATTGGGCCAGCACGTCGCTGAGGGGAAATCCCTCCGCCTTCCCCTCGATAAAGAGTCCGATGGCCGCGCGGCGCATGTCCGGCGACAGCTCCATCCGGGCGATCACCGATTCAGCCAGGGCGATCTCCCGCTCGGAGACCCGACCGTCCGTCTTGGCCAGGTGTCCCATGATCGAGAAGGTAGCGGTGAAGAAGGCAGTCTGAACCCTTTCGCGGGCCCCCGGGTCCAGCTCCTCGGAGTCCCCCAGCAGGCCCATCCCACGATCGAGGCCATGGCCGAGCACACCCCCGAGGAGGGCGCCCAAGGGCCCACCGAGCATGAACCCAAAGGCGCCCCCGATCAGCTTGCCCCACCATGCCATATACCAACCCCCTGGTTACCTTTGAAGTATTGCTCGTTCCGTAAAGAGTAAACCCAGTGGGGATGAAAGGCCACGGGTGCAGCCGTGGGCCTTAGAGCGGACATGTGTAAATCTCCCCGAGAATATTGTCTCGGCGGATCGGGATTTTGAACCGCAAAGGTCAAAGATTATTGGCTCTTTGTGGATTCCGGATGCGGATATCGCAAATTCCAACGATTCGTAGTTAACTGGGACCTTTCGGCCGGTCCATTGGCGGATGCCGATCATTAAGCCCGGTCACGCTCGATGGGTACTCGTAGAATTAAGGGAAAGCGTCATGCAAGACCAACTACTTCGGCCAACTCGGCTATCGGCATCCCGCCGCGGATCCCAGTGTTCCCCTGGCGGAGACCCTCGAAGTGCTCGGTGACCTGGTAGCCGCGGGCAAGATCCGCTACGTCGGCCTCTCCAATGAGACACCCTGGGGGACCATGTGCATGTTGCGGCTCGCCGCAACGCTTGGGCTGCCGCGGCCGGTGAGCATTCAGAACCCTTACAGCCTGCTCAACCGCACCTTCGAGATCGGCCTCGCCGAGATCGCGACCCGCGAGCAGTGTGGGCTACTGGCCTACTCGCCCATGGCCTTTGGTGTATTGTCAGGCAAGTATCTCGATGGTGCCCGCCCGGTCAGCGCCCGCCTGACGTTATTCGAGCGCTTCGATCGCTACTCCGGGCCGCGAGCGACCCACGCCACCGCGGCATATGTGGCCTTGGCCCGCACGCATGGCTTGGATCCGGCCCAAATGGCCCTGGCCTGGGTGACCGGTCAGCCCTTCGTGACCTCCACCATCATCGGCGCCACGACGATGGAGCAACTGGAAGCCGACCTCGACAGCGAGGGGCTTGTGCTGTCAGAGGAGGTGCTCGAAAAGATCGAGGTTATTCACGCCTTCAATCCGAATCCGGGTCCTTGAGTAAGATGGGCAAAGCAAGCGCCCGGCCAGCTAGATTCCAAGGCTGCGGTCAGTCCACTACTCCTCACAAAGCGCGCCGAAAAATTGAATATTTCAAGGTCCCCTTAAGACGCTGGCACGGACACCGAAGGAGATCAACGAGCCGTTATGCGTCGAACGCAACACGTCAAACTTGTCCCGACGCAGGAGGGGTTTTTCCCCACCAAACAACGCCAAATAATTCAGGATTGCTAATCCAAGGCTTCAACCAGGAGACGGTCCGGCGAGACGCTAAGTCCTGTCAATCCGTCGGCAAAGGGCCGGACCTGGGCTGCGGGGCCTGCCACATAATAGCGTGAGCTATCCGGCTCGGGCCGGTCCGAGGCGACGACGGCGAGTACGTCCGCGGTTCGGGCGTCCACCAGGGGGGTGTAGGCAAAGTTGTCCAGCGACTCGCGCATGGCCCGACACCACTGGGCCTGGTATTGACCCTCCAATCCGGATACCGCCCAATAGAGGTGGAAGGACTCGATGACATCGATGGAGACGGCGTGTTCGAGCAGGCTCTTGATGGGGGCGATGCCATCGCCGAAGGCGACAAAGACGGCAGGCTCCGGGGATTCCTCTTCGAGTACGAAGCGGCCGTTGGGGCCGGTGACGGTGACTGTCTGTCCCTGACACAGGTCGTGGAAAAGGGTCTGCGAGAAACGGTGGCCGGGCCTCAGGCGCACCAGAAAGTGGAGGTTGCGCCCGTTGCAGGGGCAGCTGGCGATGGGTAGCTCCGCGCCGGCGCCGTCCTCCAGGGTCAGGTATGCCCGCTGGCCGGCCATGAAACGCAGGGTCTGGGTACGGGGTGTTTGGAGCTCAAGCTGGATCATGTCTTCACCGAGCCGCTCGACCTTGCGCACGCCGGCGCGGATCTCCTGTTGCGGCAGGTCGTCCACCGTTAGGGCCTCCGCCGCCTCGAGCATCAGATCGGTTACGGCCGTGTTGGAGCAGGTGAGGATATAGTCCAGCTGTTTCTCGTGCCCGCTCAACACATAGTCGTGCTCGCGGGTCTTGTAGACCTCGCCGCTGACGACCCGGGCCTTGCAGGCACCGCAGTTGCCGCTGGAGCAGCCATAGGCCAGCTTCAGACCTGCCCGCACCGAGGCGTCGAGAATGGATTCGGTGCCTTCGACGAAGAAGTCGTGGCCGCTGGGGACGAGTTTGACATTGGCTGCCATGATGCGCAGGAAGGTGTCCTTGGCGAAGAGCCGGGCTTGGCTGTTGGCAGCGGAGCGGCGGGCGAGTTGGTGGCGCTCGGCGGCGAGCCAGGCCTGAATCTCCCGCGTGCAGACGGCCGTGTTCGGATCGGCGGACTCGGCCATGGCGGCGAGCCGTGCGTCGAGCTCCGCGAGCATGGCCTCCGCCGTCTCCAGAGCCGCGGCCTTTTGAACCAAAACCTGGCTCAGGGACTTGAGCCGCGCGATCAGTACCTGGGCGTTGGGCAGGATGCCCTCCCCCTGATGGCTCCTGGGCAAGGCATCGGCCTTGATGCGCTCCACCCGCTCTAAGTCGCCGCTGTGTTCCAGATTTACTTCCGGATAGATCCGCAGCAGATCGGCGGCGGCGATTTCCCCCTCGAAGGTCGTGAGCTCGCCACGCCGGATACGCTTCTGCAGCTCGGAGCGGGTGACACCGGCCAGACGGGCGGCGCGTGAGAGGCTGAGCAGTTGGGTCATTGGGTATGCTCCGAGTGCGGTCTGGTACAGGTGCTCTCAATGACTGAATAACATCGAGCTGGCAGGATTTTCACGGAAGATTCGTCCGCAAATGAACGCGAATCGACGCAAATCGGTCGCAAAAGATTAGATTATCTTTTTTTGTCCACAGATTACGCAGATTCTCACAGATTGTTTCGTTTTTAATCTTGCGTCATCCGCGGATCGATTGAAGCGACCGGATCATTTTTCCTATGCTCAATCCGCTCCCAGAGCACAAAGCCGTTCGACGAAATAGCGGGCACTCGGACAATCGGGATGCTCGGCCGCGCGCCTGACATCGAACCCATGATCGCGTATGAATTTCCTCGCGAACCTGATCTTTCCTCCCGGACCACGCCCTGTATGACGGCCGATCTCCTTCAAGCGATCCCAGGGCATTCCGGGCGGTGCCTCCGGCCGGCGCTCACGGAAGACATGGTCTCCCGTCCAGCGTCGCATCGCCTCCGTGTCCGCCAGGAACCAGGACTCCATCGCCTTTCTCGCGATCAGGATCAGATCGATGCTTTCCTGACCGATGCGCTCTTTTCGCTTTGTAATACAAGGCGCGCAAAGCTCAGGGTCCAAATCCGCCAATACCACCACCCGATCCGGGCTCGCCGTGCGCCTCAACTTCCGGACAAACGCCGTGATCTCGGAGCTACACATTTGGCCATTGCCGCCCGCATTTACGGTGGACGATACTACCAAGCCACAATCCTCCCGCAACCAGTCTTGGAACGACTTGCTGTTCACCAACATCTCATCGGATGGTCCCTCGACCACGAAACCGACGGTCACCATGGCAGACCCCCATCCAGAAGGTTGGAGAGCCAGATCTTGTCCAGACCCAGTGGCGCAATATCGGCCTGGGTCAGCCCCACCGAATCGGCGCGTTTCATCCGGGTTCTTCCATCTACCTTATCCACCAGAATCAGCTCTTCCAGGCCGAGTGCGCGGACGACCGATTCGCTGTGGGTGGTCAACCAGATGGGGTTTCGGGGCGTTGCCTGCTCTCGTATCAGATCGATCAGCTCGCGAATCGCCGCCGGGTGCAGCCCCCGCTCCGGCTCCTCGATCAGCGTCAGCCCATAGTAGGGAAGGTCGAGCACTGCCACCAACAGGCTCAGGGCATAGATGGTCCCGTCCGATACCATGCGGGCAGGGAAACGTCGTTCGGTCCCCTGTTCCTTGAACAGCAGGGCAGTCCTGCTCTCCAGTGGTTGCTGCTCCGTGCGGATATCCTCCACCCCAGGGACGACCAGCTCCATCCAGTCCATGATGAGCTCGCGTATCGGCTCATCCTGTTCCAATCGACCCAGAACACTGGCCAGATTGTGCCCCTTTTTATCGAGTTTTGTGGGATCGCTATCCGATCGATCGGGCGCCTTCGCGCCGATCGGATCGATCCGGTACAGCCCCATGTTTTGCAACAATTCCAAAAGTGGCGTTCCGCGTAAAAGCAGCAGTGCCGAATAGGCACTGGAAAACCGTACAGAAGGCTCTACTTCTTTACCCCCAATGACTAGATTATCGCCTTTTTTTCGTGTCAGAAATGAAGCGCCATTTCCGCTCATGTGCTCTTCGATCTCCGGGGACTCCTGATAGAAATCGTGGAGAGTGAGCGAATAATGGAATCGGGATAGCTTCTCCCCGTCGGTCTGTCTCGTTTCCGGCAGGTCACACTCTATCTCGAAGCCGAACTTTCCGGAATGCTCGTCGGGGTATTTTTCCGAATGGATATTTGCGAATCCCCCATGCGCCCGTAGCGCCGCTTCGATACCATTGCGTATGAACAGGCTGATAAACTCCAAGGCATCGAAAAAGTTGCTTTTGCCCGAACCATTCGGCCCCGCGAAGACCGAGAAAGGCGTCAGCCCTTTGAGCTCCAGCGAATCGATGCTCTTGTAGTTGGTAATCTTCAACCTGTGGATCGTCATATCCGAATCCCCACGATCATCCGGGGTTACGGTCAGGCCCAGAGGTCGGCCAGGTGGATAACGATGGTGTCGAAAGGGGCGACCCGGACCTGGTCATCGCCCCGGAAGATTCCGAGTAGTCGCCAGCTCCCATGCGTCGCGGCATAGGCCTCGAGGGTACGGCTCTCGGGGTCCACGAGCCAGGCGTGGCCGACCGCATAGCTTGCGTACAGGGGCATCTTCTCCCCGCGATCGATGTCCTCGGTAGACGGCGACAGGACCTCGCACACCCAGTCCGGGACCACTTCGAATCTATGCCCCTCAGGCAGCCGCGGCATACGCATCTTCCGCCACCCGGCCAGGTCCGGAACCGCCACCTCACGGTCGCGAATGAAATGGAGCTCCGGCTCGTCGATAATCCACCAGCCACCTGGGCCTCCCCGCCCACGGCTGTAAGGGCCTTCGATGTCGGTCCCAAGCCGCGAGCTGGCCAAAGCGTGAGGACCGGTCGGCCGCGGCTGCGTGTAGAGTCGCCCGTTGAAGATCTCTCCACGCACGCCTTCCGGTAGGGCGTAGAGCTGCTCATAGAGGCTAGGGGGTGTTCTCAATTGAGCTGAATCCTCATGAAAATCAAGCATATCAGGCCCATGCAGCAGCGGCTACGAGTTTCCGAGACACTCCGCGGCGCGGAGCTTCCGCATTCCCACGCGGCGCGTGGGAACGAGAGAAAATCTGTTAATTGAGAACGCCCCCTAGGCTTATGGGCGGCCTGAACAGTTATCTTTGACTTTTTAGATCGCTATTATCATCAACCGTTAGAATATCGTTATCAATCACACGGCGCCAACCATCATGACCAGCCTGTACTATGATTGTTTTGCCGGTATCAGTGGGGACATGAACCTGGGGGCCCTGCTCGACCTGGGGGTCGAGGCGGCCGTGCTGCGTAAGGGGCTCGACCGACTTGCCGTGGAGGGTTTCGAGCTGCGCATCGCACCGGATCGCCGCGGCGGCATCGCCGGCACCCGGGTAGAGGTGGTGGTCACTGCCGATACCGCGAGCCCGACGCGCTCGCCGGCGGCGGTCCGGGACCTGATCGGCCGCTCCGGGCTCGGCCGCCGGGTGGAGGCCTTCAGCCTGCGGGTGTTCGAGCGGCTGGCGGCGGCGGAGGCCAAGGTCCACAGTATTCCGGTCGAGGCGGTATACTTTCATGAGGTAGGGGCCATCGACGCCCTGGTGGACGTAGTCGGCGCGGCCATCGGTCTGGAGCAACTGGGCTGGCCGTCGGTGATCGGCTCGGTGGTGGAGCTCGGCTCCGGTTGCGTGGACTGTGCCCATGGACGCCTACCGGTGCCCGCCCCCGCGACCTTGGAGCTGCTGCAAGGCGTTCCCACCCGTCGCGGCGGCGTGCCCTTCGAGGCCACGACGCCCACCGGGGCCGCCATCCTGACCACCGCGGCCGAGCGTTTCGAGGCCCAAGGGGATATGGTTCCTCAGCGCGTCGGCTATGGCATTGGTCGCCGCGATGGGCCGCTGCCCAATGTGCTGCGCCTGGTGGTCACGGCTCCCGACCCCGCGCGGCGCGAGGAGCTCCGGCTCCTGGAGTGCAACATCGACGATATGAGCCCGGAATTCTATCCGCACCTGTTGGATCGACTGCTGACCAAGGGTGCGCGGGAGGCCTGGATCGCACCCCTGGTGATGAAAAAGGGGCGACCGGGTATCCTGGTAAGCGTTTTGTGCGAGGGTTGCTACGAACCGATCCTAACCAGGCTCCTGTTCGCGGAGACTACCACGCTGGGGGTGCGCCGCGGCGCGGTATCCCGAACCGCCTTGGAGCGGACCGTGCGCAGCCTCGCTACCCCCTTTGGTCCGGTGCCCGTCAAGGTGGCCGTGCGGCCGGACGGAAGCCGGCAGACCAAGCCGGAGTATGAGGTCTGCCGGTCCATCGCGTTGGAGCGGGACCTGCCGTTGCGGGAGGTCTACCGCGAGCTGGAGCGACTCCTGGAGGAGAATGATGGAACATGACATCTATAAGCGATTGCTCGATCGGTTGCAGGGGATGAAGGCAGCGGCCGTCGGCTTTTCCGGCGGGGCGGACAGCACCTTCCTGCTGCTGGCGGCCAAAGAGGCCCTGGGCGAACGGGTGTTGGCCCTCACGGCCGTGACCCCCTATATGGAGCGGCAAGAGGTGACCGACGCGCTGGCCTTGGGCGCCCAGCTAGGGGTGCGCCATGAGCTGGTGGAACTCGACATGCCGGAGGGTATGGAGGCCAATCCGCCGGACCGTTGTTATATCTGCAAACGGGCCCTGTTCGGTAAGCTGCTCGAGGTGGCGCAGAATGCCGGGTTCGGGCGGATGCTCGAAGGCAGCAATCTGGACGACCTGGGGGATTTCCGTCCGGGTATGCGCGCCCTGCGGGAGCTGGAGATCGACAGCCCCCTGCTTGAGTGTAAGATCTCCAAGGCGGACGTGCATCGACTGTCGGAGTCCCTGGGCCTGTCCACCTGGAACAAACCGACCAATGCCTGTCTGCTCACCCGGTTGCCGATCGGTCAGCGCGTCACCATGGAGGACCTCAATCGCCTGGAGGAGGCGGAGCGTTTTCTCAGGACCCGCGGCTTTGTCTGCGTCCGGGTGCGCATGCATGCCGACCTGGCGCGGATTGAGGTGGCCCCGGAGCAGCGCCGACGGTTGCTCGAAGAGGCCGGGAGCATCGCCAGGACCCTGCAGGGGCTTGGCTTCCACCATGTTACGCTGGACCTGTTGGGCTATCGGTTTGGCAGCATGGATCCGCTCGGCTCGGGTTGTGATCGCGTCGCTGCGGACGCTGCCTCGGGGTCGGGGGGAGAGGGCATGGACCAACTCCCGCAATCCGGCGTGGAGGTCGGGGTGTCTTGAACGAGAACCGTCTCGTCGAGCTGCTGAAAGGGGTGCGGCGTGGCCAGCTTCCGGTGAAGAAGGCGGTGGATCTGCTCAAGGATCTGCCCTACGGTGAGCTGGGCATAGCCAAGATCGACCACCATCGAGAGCTGCGCCAGGGCTATCCGGAGGTGGTCCTCTGTCAGGGCAAGACTCACGGGCAGGTGCGCGAGATCCTAGGTTACCTGATCCGTGAGCGCACTCACAACGTGCTGGCCACCCGGGCCGAGGCCGACCTCTTCGCGGCGGTCTCCGACCTGCATCCGAACCTGCATTACAACGCCCTCGGCCGCACCATTGTGCTGCAGCGCGAGCCGCCGGAGGCCTTGGAAGGCACCCTGGCGATCATCACGGCCGGTACCGGCGACCTGCCGGTGGCGGAAGAGGCGTATGAAACCGCCTGCCTATTCGGGGCCCGCCTCGAGCGTGTCAACGATGTGGGGGTGGCCGGCATACACCGGTTGGTGTCCCAGCTGCCGGTACTGCGGCGGGCGCGGGTGCTGATCGTGATCGCGGGTATGGAGGGGGCGCTGGCCAGTGTGGTAGCCGGGTTAGTGAACCGTCCCGTCATCGCCGTCCCCACCAGCGTCGGTTACGGAGCCAGCTTCGGGGGCCTGGCCGCCCTGCTCACCATGCTCAACAGCTGTGCCGGGGGCGTGGGCGTGGTCAACATCGACAACGGCTACGGGGCCGCCTGTCTCGCGGGATCGATCCTGCGGGCGTGAGCAGGTGATCTCGAATACCGATAACATCGAGCCGGCGGAATCTTCCGGAAAATTTGTCCGCAAATCAACGCAAATGGCCGCAAATCGACGTCAATGGACCAGGAACCGTCGCTGATGGCGAGCCGATTGCGACCAATTAGCGTTGATTCGCGTTCATTTGCGGAAAAAATTTTTCATGTTATCGGTACTTCGGTACTGCTGTACTAGTGAGACAGTGTGGGTCAATCCAGCCGGTAATGCTTCTCCACCGGCTCCAGGATCTCCCAGGTACAGGCGAGTCCTGCCGGGAAGCTGATGAGGTCCCCGCGTCCGAATTCCCTCGGCTCACCGCCCTCGGGCGTCACCACGAAGCGTCCGCGCAGGACATAGCAGGTCTCGGTCTGGTCATAATGCCAAGGGAAGCGGCTGATCTCTTTCTTCCACACCGGCCAGTGGTCCACCTGGAGGACCTCCAGCTTGACAGGGGATGGCTTGTGTTCGCACCGGATCTCGAACTCCGTCATGGGTATCTCCCGGACTGTAGGACAACAATTGGGTCCCGAAACTGTGGGGATTCCCCGCGCTGTTTGTCAAGTCGGCATCGGCATGCGGCTGATTGGAGACCTCCGGCCTAAGCTGGGGTATTGCGACCATTTAAACAGTCGGTTGGATTTAGATATCAACAGGACCTAATCGCGATTCGATATTCTGTGAACGGACACCAATTGTTTTTTTGCAAGCCGGTCAACGACATCCTCGACGCTTGGTTTGGCCGATTACACGATTACGGCTCAGGTCCTTCAACGAGCATCGAGGTCCTCATGAACGCATCCAACGATCCCTACGATATCCTAATCCGAGGCGGCACCCTGATCGACGGCACTGGCGCACCCCGCCGGACGGCTGATGTGGCGATCCGCGGCGAACGTATCGCAGCCGTCGGTGATCTGGCCGGCCGCGCCGTGCTGAACATGAAATCGATGCCCGCGGTCGCGTAGTGGCGCCTGGCTTTGTCGACGTGCACACTCATGATGACCGTTTGCTGCTCTCCAACCGCGAGATGACACCCAAGCTCAGCCAGGGCGTGACCACCGTGATTACGGGCAACTGCGGCGTTAGCCTGGCACCTCTGCAAATTCAACAGCCTCCACCGCCCCTGGATCTGCTCGGTGGGACCGAATGGTACCGCTTTGCCGATTTCGCCACTTATCTGGCGGAGGTGGAGCGCAAGCCCCCGGCGATCAATGCGGTACCTCTGGTGGGCCACTCGACGCTGCGGGTCGGTGCCATGGACGATCCCACCCGGCCCGCCCGGGAGGCCGAGATCCGGCGCATGAAGGAGCAGCTGCGCGCGGCCCTAGCAGCGGGTGCCGCAGGTCTTTCTAGCGGGCTCTATTACCCCATAAGCCGTCCCGCCCCGATCGCGGAGGTGGCGGCGCTGGCCGAAGAACTGCCAGCGTTCGAGGGCATCTACACCACCCACATGCGCGACGAAGGCGATCAGGTCTTAGCGTCTTTGGAGGAGACCTTCAAGACCGGGCGCCGGGCGCAGGTGCCGGTGGTGATTTCCCACCTCAAATGCGCCAGCCCCAAGGTGTGGGGCACCAGCGATCAGGTTCTGGACCGCATCGAGGCAGCGCGCCGGCAACAGGCCGTCGGTTTCGACGTCTATCCCTATGATGCCGCCTCCACCGTGCTGCTGCCGGAGCTGATCGAGGTCTCGAAACGGGTTCTGGTCACCTGGTCCAGGTCGCACCCGGAGGCAGCGGGACGCGAGCTGAGCGAAATCGCCGCGGAGTGGGGCCGCACGCCAGTGGAAGCGGCCGAACGGCTAGGCCCCGGCGGGGCGGTCTACTTCATAATCAACCACCACCAACTGGAAGTTGGTGGTATGGGGGGTCGGCTGAAGCCGATGTCAAGCTAAAGCTACTCGAGAC
>NZ_FLUY01000967.1 GCF_900092655.1 Candidatus Thiosymbion oneisti | reverse complement strand
TGGTTATTGCTGGGTTTTGGCCATCCCTGGCCGCAACCCAGCCTACGGCCTACGGTCCCTTTTTAGACAGTCTCTTAGGCCCATCATGTTCCTGCAACAAGCTCAGCAGCTCGTGCATATCCCCGGGTAGAGGGATCTCCCAATGCATAGCCGTTCCGGTCAGCGGGTGGTCGCATCCCAGTGCAGTGGCGTGCAGGGCCTGGCGGGGAAACCCCTGCAGGGCCTCGGTCAGGCGCACACCTGCGCCTTGGGGGGGCCGTGGGCGACCGCCGTAGGTCCGATCTCCCACCAGAGGATGGCGAATGTGGACCATGTGGACCCGGATCTGATGGGTGCGTCCGGTCTGAAGCCGCACGGCAAGCAGCGTATGGGCGTCGAACCGTTCCCGGACCCGGTAGTGGGTTACGGCCGGCCGGCCTCCCGAAACCACGGCCATCTTGGTGCGGCGGAGCGGGTCGCGGCCGATGGGTGCATCGATGGTCCCCCCTGCGACCAGAATACCCTGGACCAGGGCGCGATACTCCCGGTACAGGCTACGCCGTTGCAGCTGGTCCACTAAGGATTTATGGGCCAAGAGCGTTTTGGCTACCACCAGGAGTCCACTGGTGTCCTTATCGAGCCGGTGCACGATCCCGGCCCGTGGCACCGAATCCAGTTGGGGGAGATGATGCAGCAGGGCGTTCTGCAAAGTGCCGTCTCGGTTCCCGGCAGCGGGATGGACTACCAATCCCGCCGGCTTGTTGACCACGAGTAGCTGGTCGTCCTCGAACAGGATATCCAAGGCAATCGGTTGGGCAACACACAGATTGCAGGGTTCCGGCACCAATTTCAGGCGTATCTCCTCACCGCCCCGTACCTTATCGCGGCGCCGGCGGGTCCTTCCGTCCACCAGCACCAGGCCCTGGTCGAGCAACCGCTGCAAACGGCTGCGAGAGTATTCGGGCAGCAGCTCGGCCAGGACCTGGTCAAGCCGGCGTCCCGTCAGCGCCGGGTCGATGCGTAGGCAATGCTCCGCGGGAACCATTCGGTCGGCGTCCTTCATGCCGACCTCCCGCAATGGCGTTGAGACAAGCGGCTGCTCCGGGATTCGGCGTTTCGGTATAATCCCCCCGTTCTTCTTTCTGAGCAAATTGCGGCATGACCCGGATCCGATCGACGCTCGTCTGCGCGCTTGCGTTCACCCTGACGGCCTGTGCCTGGCTGGAGAGCCATAAGGATCCAACCAGGGCCTGGAACGTCACCAAGCTCTATTCGGAGGCGGCCGCGGAGCTTGCCGCGGGCAACTACCCAAGGGCCATCGAGTACTACGAAAAGTTGGGGGCCCGTTATCCGTTCGGGCGCTACGCCATGCAGTCCCAGCTCGATGTGGCCTATGCCCATTACAAGGCCGGGGAACCCGAGGCGGCGATTGCCGCAGCCGACCGCTTCATCAAGCTCTACCCCCAGCATCCCTATGTCGACTATGCTTACTACCTCAAGGGTATTGTCAACTACAACCGCAGTGTCGGCTTCCTCGACCGCTATATCCCGACCGATCCGTCCCAACGCGATCCAGGCTCCGCTCTGGACGCCTTCCAGGATTTCGCCGAACTCGTGCGTTTATTTCCGGACAGCAAATACGCCTCCGACGCTCACCAACGCATGGTCTTTCTACGCAACAACCTGGCCAAGAACGAGATCCACGTGGCGCGTTACTACATGAAGCGTCAGGCCTATGTGGCAGCAGCCAACCGCTGCAAGCATGTCATAGAGCACTACCAGCGCACCAGCGCTGTCGAGGATGCCTTGGAGATACTGATCGAGGCCTACAAGCACCTCGGTGAAGACAAGCTGGCGGCAGATACCGAACGGGTATTGACCCTGAACCGGCGAGCCGGTCGCTTGTTGGATGACGAGCCACCTCCCGAGGAGGTCAGCCTCGGACGCAAGCTCTGGGACTATATTGGGCTGGATACCAATTAGTCCAGCCACCAGCTTCCAGTCGCCGGCTACCAGCTTCCAGTGTCGGTTTCCAGCCTACCCTTGCCTTCCGCGGATGTGGAGAAATAGGCTACTGGTAGCTGGTACAGCCGTTCATTTACGGTCCGATCGCTTACGGTCCGATTGTTGGGGGGGCTCGGAGGGCGTGGTCGCTGCCCTGGTCTTGGGGAGACCACGCAGCTGTTCGGCTATGTCACGACTGAAGGTGGATAAGGTCTCGCTCAAGGCGGCGACCATGGCCCTTGGTTCCGAATTCGCGGCACGGCTGCGATAGGTGTCCTCCCTGATCACCAGGGCCTGCTGCATGTACGCATCCAGCACCCCCCAGCGCACCTTGAATACGGCATCGCCGTTGGGTGTGCCCTCGAACTTCAGCACGTCCGCAACCACCCGGAAATCCAATGGAAAGCGCACCTCCGCCGGCTCCACGAGAATCCGACTGGTACCCAGCAGCTGGCCCAGGTTCTCGCTCAGCACCCGCAGGAAGTCGTCCTCCAGGGAGCCGCCCCAACGGTGGAACTCGTCCACTCGGAGTTGGTTATCAGCAGTACGGGCCACAATCTGGGGCCGATCGAGAAACGCCGGAAAGCGCACCGGTCCGATCCCGACGGCCAGATTCTGCTCCGGAATGGGCGCTGCCGATTTCTCGGCAGCCGGTAGCGTCGAGCTCAGCGTATAAAAGGTAGAAGGTTCGGTAACGCATCCGCCCAGCGCCAAGCCGGCGAGCAACACAGCGGCGGATCCCGCGGCAAATCGAGTCTTCATCGCAATCCCCCTTTGCCCTTGAGAAGGGCCTCCGGATGCCGTTCCAGGTAGTCCGCCATCCCGCGGATGGAGCGTGCGGCGGCGGAAAGCTCCTTCAGCATTCGTCTAAGTTCCAGATAGAGCGCCGAATCCGGCGCCACCAGATTGTCCGCCGAGGTGAGGACGGCACCGGCCTGCTCCAGGGCCGTGCCCAGATGAGGAACCACATCTTTGTCCAAACCCCGCGCCGTTTCGCCCACTTGCCGGAGCGCGGACTCGAGCGCTTTGAGGGAGCGGTCCAGCGCCTTAGAAGTGGCGATACCCTTCGCTCCTTTGACGGTATCTCGGAGGTCGTTCCCGATCTCCCGCAGCGGCAGCGCGTTCAATGTGTGCATGAACTTGGCCGCTTGATTGGTCAGCTCCCCCAGCTGGGCGGACGCTACGGAAGGAATCACCGGATGCCCGTTCCGGCTCCCGATCTCGGCCGCCGGCGCGTCATCGAAAAAATCCAGCGCTACATAGAGCTGACCGGTGATTAGGCTCCCAGATTTGAGCTGGGCCCGCAACCCCTCCTTGACGAGTCGCTGCATGGGGGCGGTCTTTTCGACCTCTTCGTAGTCGCCGCCGACGAGCCGGACCCGCTGGGGCTCGAGCTCGATCAAGACCGGGATCTGGGATTTGAACCTCTCCACGTCGAACTCGAGCCGCACGTCCAGCACCCGGCCCAACTTGATACCCTGGAACAGGACCGGAGCCCCCACGCTCAGGCCACGTACCGATCCCTCGAAGAACAGCAGGTACTTTTCCTTTTTCAGATAGGTTCTCTCGTAGGCCGCTTTGCGGCTGGCATAGAGGTGGAAGGCATGGTCTGCGGCCGGAGGTACCCCCTGCTTCTCCAGGGTCGGCGGTGTATCGAAGGCCACTCCCCCGGCCAATACCGAGAGCATGGACTGGGTGTCCAGGGTCAGGCCATCCGCATTCAATTCGAGATCGATGCCGCTCGCGTTCCAGAAGCGGGTATTGGTCAAGACCAGTTGATCATGGGGCTCGGCGATGAAAAGCTCGATGTTGACGGCCTTCCTATCCTGGTCGAGCTTGAAGCCGACGACCTCTCCGACCTCAATGTGTCGGTAGTAGACGGGGGAGCCGACATTCAAAGACCCGAGGGTCCTGGAACGGAGTATGAATTTCTTACCGGGCTCCGAGGCGGTAAACAAGGGTGGCGCCTCGAGTCCGACGAATTCCCGCACCGGCTCACCCCCCGTGACCGGATCGACGGCGATGTAAGCGCCGGAAAGCAGGGTGTCCAGGCCCGACACCCGGCTGGCGGTAACCCGTGGACGCGCCACCCAGAAGCGGGTCTCTTGGGTCAGATACCGCTCCGCCCCGGCGACGAGCTCGGCGGTAACCACGACCTTCTGCAAATCCTCGTCCAAATCGATGGCCGTGACCTTCCCGACCTCCACCTCCTTGAACTTGACCTTGGTCTTGCCCGCCTCCAGACCCGCCGCGGTCTTGAACTCGATGCGGATGCTGGGACCCCGCTCGGTATAAGCCCTGTAGGCCAACCAACCGCCGATCAGCAGGGCGACGATCGGGATAAGCCAGACCAGCGAAACCGGGCGCCGTGATACCACCACCGCTTCCGGCGGTTGGGCCTCCGGCGGCTGGGCTTCCGGCGGTTGGTTAGGTGGCCTGCTCGGTTGCTGCTTGTTCGGTTGTGGCTTGTTCGGCTGTTCCGGCGCTTTCATGTGCTTGGCTCCTGTGGTCCCAGATGAGTCTGGGATCAAATGCCATGGCCGCGAACATGGTGATGACCACCACGGCGGCGAAAAAGACCGCCCCCGGTCCGGCCTCGATGGTCGCCAGGTTACCTAACCTGACGAGTGCCACCAGAATGGTGACCACATAGATATCCACCATGGACCAGCGACCCACGACCTCCGTTAGCCGGTACAGGCGGGTACGATCTTGGGGACGCCGGGTAGAACCCATATGCACGGAGACCAGCAGATAGACCAGGATGACCAGCTTCATCAGCGGCACCAGAACGCTGGCCATGAAGACGACCAGGGCCAGCGGCCACATGCCGTGGCCGAGCAGATAGATCACCCCACTCATGATGGTATCCGATTGCGGCTTACCAAAAGAGGTCACGGTGGTGATGGGCAGCAGATTCGCCGGCAGATAGCAGATGATGGCGGCGATCACCAGGGCCCAGGTACGTTGCAGGCTGTCCGGTTTGCGCCGGTGCAGGCCTTCGCCGCAACGGGGACAGCGTAGGCGACCGCGCACAGGGTCGGCCTCCGCCTCCGGCATCACCAGCTCACAGACGTGGCACGCACTTGTGGGTTCCCCCGGGCGTGGAGAGCGGCGAACACGCTCGGGTACCGGCACCCGGGACCACACGATATCCCCGTCCAGGGAGGCCTGGGCGGCGGCGAGCACGAAGATCAGCACGACGAACGCGAACAGAGAGGTCTCCGGGATGATGGTGGCCATATCCGCGAGCTTCACGACCGACACCAGAATCCCCAGCATGAACACGTCCATCATCCCCCAAGGAGTCAAGGTTGCCACATAGCGGAAGAGCCTGGGAAATCCGCGCCCGGCAGGGTTCATTTTGAGTGGGAGCAGCACGATCAGGAGCAACGCCAGCTGGAGCCCCGGCGCTAGAACGCTGGTGAAGAAAACCACCAGGGACAATATCCACATACCCTCTCGATACAACATCTCGACCCCGGTCACCAGGGTCGTCTCAGTGATCTGCCCCCGAAACTGAAACGACAGAAAGGGGAAGCTGTTGGCGACCACAAACAGGATGATCCCGGCGATGGTCAAGGCCAGAGCACGGTTCAGACTGTTCGGAACATGGCGATGCAGCAGGGTGTCGCACCGGACGCACCGCACCGCACCGCCCGCGGGCAGGGGCGGATTACGCTGGAGCAACCCGCAGGCATGACACTGGACCAGTGCCGCGTGAGCCATCGGTCAATCTCCTCCCGAGGCTCCGGAGTTGCAACGCCCGGTCCGCGGTATGCCGCCGTCTACCCATCCCCGTGACCGGGTTGCGGGGCGTTGGAGAGAAAATCTCATTCAAGACCTGTCTAACTTACGATCATCCTACTGTGAGGTAGTCGATGATATTGTTCTAAGAACCTGTCTGGTAAAAAACATAATATATTGATTTATCTGCTAAATCTCTATTCCGAGCAGATTGGGTACAGCTTTATAGACAAGGGTTTGCCTTTTTTGCCAGACAGGTTCTAAGCTCGTTATGGATTCCGAACTGCTTTGGAGTGCGCCGGCTTAAGCGGCGCGGCCGAATCGAACCCCAGCGACGGGGAATACCAGCAGCGTTTGCCGGGAACCTGGGCGCTGGGTTCCACAAGCGCCGCGGCGACGGCGCTTTCCCCTGGCCGCAACGCCTTTGTTTGGGAGGGATGCGTCGCCGAATCCAAAGCGGCGGCAGGCAGGTGCTCCATAGCCAACCCAGTGGCTACCTTGGGCACCGTGGGTTCCGGCCAGGTACCGGGAAAGGGTTGCCGCCGCACTCCAAAATGTTCGGTAGCATCCTTTCACGATCGTCAGCGGTCTGGAATCCATAAAATACCTTGTTTTAACTTAGGAATCACACGAACCGACGCGAATGTTCCCATAGGAACAAAAAGTCCAATTCGCGCAGATGCGCGTGATTCGTAGTTTGTGCCTAGCCCGCCCCTTGGTCAGCGCGGATCCGAGGTCTGCTCGTGCCGCCCGGACGGCGACTCACCCGAGCGAACGTTCTCCCCACGTTTTTTACGCATACGGTTGTTGAGGATCTCGACGGCCACCGAGAACGCCATCGCGAAATAGATATAACCCTTTGGAATCGGTTGCTCCAAACCCTCACCGATGAGGGCCACGCCGATCAGGATGAGGAAGCTCAGGGCCAGTATCTTGATGCTCGGGTGGCTATCCACGAACTCACCAATTGACTTGGCCGACAGCATCATGACACCGATGGCGATCATAATGGCAAGGACCATCACCGGAACATCACGCGCCATGCCCACCGCGGTAATCACTGAATCCAGGGAAAACACGATGTCCATGACGGCAATCTGCCCGAGCACGAGCGGATAGCTGGAAGCGGCCTTGAACTGCCTTTCCCCCTCCCCGGCCCCTTCCAGACTCTCCCAAATCTCCCGCGTACTACTCCACAGCAGGAACAAGCCGCCGCCGATGAGAATCAGATCGCGGCCGGAGAGCTCGTGCCCGAGAACCGCAAACAAGGGGTGGATCAGACGCATCATCCAGACCAGGGACAGCAGCAGCAGGATGCGGGTGATCATCGCCAACGCCAAGCCCTGGATCCGGGCCCGGTTACGCTTGGCGGCCGGTAACTTGGCGACGACGATGGAGATGAAGATGATGTTGTCGATCCCCAGCACGATCTCCAAGGCAGTCAGGGTGACGAGCGCGAGCCATGCCTCCGGGCTGAAAATCCACTCGAACATGGAATTACCTCGGTCGTTGCGTCATTAGACTTTTTTATCCATACGCTATAAAATCAGCGCCATTATCCCAGATCTTAAGAAGATTTTGGGTATATCGTGATGACAAGCGTAACTCGGATTCGAGTTGGCAGGTATTTATCGTGGTTGAATTAATTAATAATGTTTTAGTGGGGGAAAAAATTTTAGACTTCATTGTGAAAATAATCGACGAATATTTTCCGGGTCAAAAAGTTAAAGTTTTTTTATATGGCTCCCGAGCACGTGGAGATAATAAACTGAAGTCGGATTACGATTTCGCTTTCGAGCTTCCAAATTCTGTCAATCGTTCAAGGTTTAAATTAGAAGTCAGAGAAAAGGTCCCATCACTTTGCGGAGTAGACGTTGTCGTTCTTGATGAAATAAGCGATGCTTTAAAAGCAGAAATCTTAAAAGAAGGTAAACTTTTGTATGAATCCTAAGAAACAGGAAAATCTGAAAAAGGCATTGCTCAGTTTAGAGGAAGCCTTGAGTCTTCCCATACAGAACAAAAGAGATATTGCTGGGATTATTCAAAACTTCGAGTTTACTTATGAATTATCCTGGAAATTCCTAAAAGCTTATCTGGCGGATAGGGGCACACTGAGTACAACACCTAAAGACACCTTAAGCAAAGCTTATCAGCAGGATCTGATATCAGATGAACAAACCTGGCTGGATATAATCGAAGACAGAAACCTTTCTGTTCATACTTATGATGAAGCTCTGGCAGAACAGTTGGTTGAAAGAATACAAAAAAGATATATCAATATCTTTCTGGATCTGAAAACATTGTTTATCAACCAGTAATTGCTAAGAGGCTGTCTAAAAACTAAGCCATTGATTTTAAATCGGTAGGCTGGGGTGAGGAACCTGTCTGCCGACAGGCAGGCGAACCCCAGCTGGGGTTATTGCTGGGTTTTGGCCGTCCCTGGCCGCAACCCAGCCTACGGCGGTAGTGTTCCAGCTTTGTTGTTCTGCTCGTTCCCACGCTCCAGCGTGGGAACGCAAGTGTGGCCGCTCCAGCGGCCAAGGTTTCATGACGCTGGAGCGTCTGGACTTGCTCCCAGAAGGTTCTTATATTCGGCAACAACAAAATTAGAACACTACCGGGTAGTGGTAAATTCATAAGTGTTAACGTAGAGAGACTCATCTTTTTGATCCCCTCTCCCCAACCCTCTCCCGGAGGAGGGTGTCGCAAAAACGGTGGCGTCAGCTGCCAGTCTGTTAAAGTTTAAACCACAGAGGACACAGAGAACGCAGAGAATTGGCCGATTCCTTTCTCTGTGCTCTCTGTGCTCTCTGTGTTCTCTGTGGTTCGAAATGACTTTTGCGACACTCTCCGGAGGGGAGAGGGGGTATAGCGGCCAGTGCCGTTGGTTATGTTACAACTTAGATATTAACCACTACCCACTACCGTATTTTTCAAGGTGCCCATAACTCAGGCGTTTACAGCTATAAAGTTATCCAGATTCTCCGGTTTCCCAAGCTCAGCAATTGCGCATCGCCTCCCGCAAGGCACGGATGCGGGCCGCGCGAATGCGCGCCGGGATCTTCGCCGGCGCGGGCGCCGCGGCGGCAATGGCCCGGACGTCCACCGATCTGGCCGCTGCTAAGAACAGGCGCAACCGTAGGGCCTGGGGATAGGCGCGTTCTTGATAACCTCCGCGGCCCCGGTAATCCGCCTCGAAGGCGATCAGCGTCTGCTCGAAACGCCCGGGTCGGCGGAAGGCATCCAGGCCCTCCAAGAGATCGAGCACCGTTCCCGGACGCAGCTCGTCGGCCTTGTGTGACATGCCATGATAACGCGCCACTCCCCGCGCCAGCTCCCGGAAGCGGCGCGGGGCCTTGAGCCGGTCGCACAGCGCCTCGACCAGGGCCAGGCTACGCTGCTCGTGCCCCCGGTGACCCGGCAGGATATCCGGTGGCGTGGTGCCCTTGCCGAGATCATGGGTCAGGGCGGCGAATACTGTTTCCGAATTGGCTGTTTCCGGGCCGGGCGTTCCCGGACCGGCCGTCTCCGGATCGGAGGTCAGGCGGGCGGCCATATCCACGACCATCATGGTATGGACACCCGTGTCGATCTCCGGATGCCACTGTGCCCGCTGAGGGACCCCGAACAGGCGATCCACCTCCGGCATCAGCCTCGCCAAGGCACCGGCTTCGCGCAGGACATCGAAAAAGCGCGAGGGCTTGGGTGCCGCAAGCGCCTTGACAAGCTCCTGCCACACCCGCTCCGGGACCAAGGCATCCACCTCGCCCCCGTCCACCATGGACCGCAGCAAGGCCATGGTCTCTTCCGCCACGGTGAAGCCCAGCTCCGCGAAGTGCGCGGCGTATCGGGCCAGCCGCAGCAGACGCACGGGATCCTCGGCAAACGCGGGCGAGACGTGCCGCAGCACCCGGTTCTCCAGATCCGACCGGCCGCCATAGTAATCGATGAGATTACCCTGTTCGTCCTCGGCCAGGGCATTGATAGTGAGATCCCGACGCCGCAGATCCTCCTCCAGGGTCACGTCCGGTGCCGCATGGAACAGGAACCCCCGGTAGCCGGGTCCGGTCTTGCGCTCGGTGCGGGCCAGGGCATATTCCTCCTTGGTCTGCGGGTGCAAGAAGACCGGAAAATCCTTGCCCACCTGACGAAAGCCCCGGGCGATCATCGCCTCCGGGGTGGCGCCGACGACCACGAAATCGCGGTCGGCAGCGGGCCGCCCGAGCAACCGGTCCCGCACGGCCCCGCCCACCAGATAGACCTCGATAGCGTCCCCGGGATCTTGCCCCAGGGCTTGCGGTACGTTCATATCCCCATCCGGCAGCGCTCGCTCAGGTTGGACCGCAATGCCATCAAGTCAGGCCTTACCGGCAACGGTTGTCGTTTCTGTGAATAGAACCACGGATTCACACCGATGGACACGGATGGACTCGGTAAGACAACCCGCTTCCATTCCAACCGCGCCCGTCGAAAATTCAGGGCCAGACTGAGCTTCAGGTCGTTGCGCACCGCCATCGCACAGCCGATGATCTGCCGCGTCTCATCTTCATGAGCCAATCCGTGTCTATCCGTGTTTATCCGTGGTTCACTTCCCCCCGAGCGATGAAGCGCTTGGTGGGCATGATCTTTCGCGGGTAGCAGCGATTGGGCCAAACGGGCTCGACGCTTAACTTAATGGCCTTGGGTCGGACCGGGCGGTTGACCCCGGTCCTGTCCTGGGGGCTTCGCCTCCAGGGCCCGCACATCGGGTCGCGAGGGTACGGTCTCTCCCTTCCGGGTGCCTCCGAACCACCTGGCAATGGTCCCGAAGACCCGCTTGATCCCCCGCCACAGCTTGGGGAGCAACCAGATCAGGAGCAGCAGGAAGAGGGCCAGGAGCACCAGAAACAGCACCGGATGATTGACCGCCACCAACAGACCGGCCACGACACTGAAATCCTCCACAATGGAGGCCGTCCAGTTGGTGAAGGGCTCGGGCGAGGTGTTGATGAGCACCCGGGTCCCGGATTTCGCGGCGTGGGAGACCGCAGCCATGCCGCCGCCCAGGAGCGCCGTCGCAAGCTCGGCGCCGAGGCCCACATCCCCCACCGCACCGGCCGCCAACATGGCCCCAGCCGGGATGCGGACAAAGGTATGCAGGGTGTCCCAGACCGTATCCACGCCGGGGACCTTATCGGTGAAGAACTCCACCAGATACATAAACCCGGCGGCGAACATGACCAGCGGATCGGCCAGCACCTCCATGCCTTCCGGGAGCACCATCCTGCCGGTGGCCCCGAGAAAGCCCAACACCAGGATCGCGGCATAGAGATTGATCCCGCTGGCCCAACCGGCGCCCAGGGAAAGGGCGAGTGTCTGCGCCAGATCGTCCACGTCAGCGTCCTCCTGCCAGCCTGTGACCGATCGGATTATACGCCGAACCCGCACGGGTCGCTTCCGGTCACCGGCTTCCGACTGTTTTGAACCCCGGAGACGCTGAGTCGAATCCTCCAACGAGTTATCATTCGGTTGCCGTGTGTGCGGCGGCGTGGACAAAGAAGCAACCGTGGCTTAGCCTTGTAAAAAAACCTCCGCGTGAGTTAATCTTTATCAGCTACTGACTACACTAAGAGCTTGCCCTCCCAGCAGACCGGATGTCGGTCCGATGGAATCTTCTGCGGGACCTCATAAAAGACCCAAGTAAAATCAATGGATTTGCGAACGATTCCCCAGCTTCACGGCTACCTGAGCGCGGCTTCCAAATCCGGTGATGATGAGGAACGGGCCTGCGCCCAGAACTTCCTACTCGACGAACGTCCGCCCCCGGAGGTGCTGGATCTGTACAAGCCCCATTTTGCTTCCGGTCCGATCTCGGACATGGACGACTGGTACGGTCGTCATCACGGCTTTGCTACGGAGCAGCTCTTTCTCGATCCCAGCGAATCCGATGCACCCGTAACCTTCCGTCCGCTCAACGACCGCAATCGGGTGACTCAGATCGATGAGCGTCTGAACCTGATCCGGGTCGAGCAGGCGGATTGGCCGTGCATTTTGCGCGGAGATTCCTTCGAGGAAGTGGCGGACCAGATAAAGCGGTTTCGGGCTGGTGATGATGCCGCCCGCGGCTTTCTCCAGGGCCTGTGCAATGCCTGGAACGCTGATCGGGACCGGCGTCCCGCCTACGTCACCACCGAGATCCAGGTCGCAGACATCCTGGCGGACGGGGTGGCAGACTGGGCCGTGCGTCTGCGCAACCGCCTCGGGTTGGGACACCTGGACCCCGGTCCCGCCGGGCGGCCGGTCGAGATCCTGGTCATGCGCTATCCGGTGGCGGAAGCGATCGCCGCGCTCGACGGACAAGGCCATCCGGCCATTCCTACCGTGCTGGACAGCGACATCAGTAACTACTCCTTTCCAAGCCCCCTGCCGAAGCCGGATGCCACCAAGGCACCGCTGTACGGCAGGACGGTGAATCTGACGCCGGTGGAAGACGATAATGACTACGAAATGGGCTGTGAGCTCTTGAGCCCGCGCCTGGTCTACCGCCCGGAGCACTTCTATCGGGCCGGTATCGTCGCTGAGCCGGTGACCATGCCCCTCGACCGAGCGCGTGGCTTCCATCTGCCCTGGGTCCGTATCGACGCGGGACGCGACGACTTCGGCGCTGACCTCTTCGGCGAGGGTGGGGAATGAACGCACTTCCCGTCAGTCCGGCCATCCAGCGTTGGCAGGCGCGCTTTGTCGCCGAGCCCGTCCAGGCCATCGGCGATCTGCTGGCCGACCGTAT
>NZ_FLUY01000966.1 GCF_900092655.1 Candidatus Thiosymbion oneisti | reverse complement strand
CAGATACTCAAACAATGGCACGCACAGCAACCCCAACTGTTTAAAAAAATTCCACGTAATCATCCGGGACCTGACAGCTAAAAAATCCCAGTAAAAGGTTCCAAGCCAGTGTCTCCGATCCACTATCACCGCATCCTCCTCAAGCTCAGTGGCGAGGCCCTGATGGGAGCGGGTGCCTACGGCATCGATCCGGGGGTGATCGGTCGCTTGGCCGGCGAGGTACGGGAGCTGGTCGTTAGCGGCGTACAAGTAGCGCTGGTAATCGGCGGCGGCAATATCTTCCGCGGCGCGGGCTTGGCTCAGGGGGGGATCGACCGGGTCACCGGCGATCACATGGGCATGTTGGCCACCGTCATCAACTCGCTTGCCATGCAGGATGCACTGGAGCGCCTGGAGGTGCCGGTGCGGGTCATGTCGGCGCTGAGAATTGACCAAATCTGCGAAGGCTATATCCGCCGCCGCGCCTTGGATTATCTGGAGAAGGGTTGGGTGACTATCTTCGCCGCCGGGACCGGTAACCCTTTCTTCACCACGGACTCGGCGGCAAGCCTACGGGCGGTGGAGATCGGCGCCGACCTGTTGATCAAGGCGACCAAGGTCGATGGCGTCTATTCGGCCGATCCGGTCAGAGACCCCGCAGCGGTCTTCTACCGGCGTTTGACCTACGATCAGGCCTTGCAGGAGGACTTGGCGGTCATGGATACGACGGCCCTCGTCCTGTGTCGGAATAGCGGTATCCCGTTGCGGGTGATGAACATCTACGAGCCGGGCGCACTGATGCGACTGATTGGAGGGGCCGAGATCGGCTCCCTGGTGGAAGGTGGGGAATGAGATGATCGAGGACATCAAGAAAGACGCCGCAACGCGCATGGGTAAAAGCGTGGAATCCTTGCGGCATGAGCTGGCCAAGATTCGCACCGGGCGTGCGCATCCTGCTTTGCTTGATCACCTGGTTGTTTCCTATTACGGCTCCGATGTACCCATCAAACAGGTGGCAAATATCACGGCCGAGGACGCCCGCACCCTCGCGGTCACGCCCTGGGAGAAGGGCATGGTACAGGCGGTGGAAAAGGCCATCATACAGTCCGATCTGGGACTCAATCCCAACACGGCGGGAATGGTGATCCGGGTGCCCATGCCGCCCCTGACGGAGGAGCGGCGCCGGGATTTGATCAAGGTAGCCCGTCACGAAGCCGAGCAGCTCCGGGTAGCGATTCGCAACATCCGGCGTGACGCAAATCATGGACTTAAAGAAGCGGTGAAGGAAAAGATGATATCCGAGGACGAGGAGCACCGTGGCGAGGAGATGGTACAGAAACTGACCGACGATTACATCAAGGGTGTGGACAAGGTCCTTGCCGAGAAGGAACAGGACCTGATGTCCATCTGATACCCCTTCTAGGGGACGTTTTTTGGGAGCTTGCGTTTTGAACAAGGATGCGTCGCCATCCTCGGACGACCAACCTCTACCACGACACGTGGCGATCGTTATGGACGGGAACGGGCGCTGGGCATTGCGGCGCAGGTTGCCGCGTGCGGCCGGACACCGGGCGGGGATCAAAAGCGTTCGGGCCATTGTGGAAGAGAGCGTTCGCCAGGGTATCCAAGCCTTAACGCTCTTCGCCTTCAGCAGCGAGAACTGGCACCGTCCCAAGTCCGAGGTCAACCTCCTGATGGATCTGTTCATGGGCACCCTGCGCTCGGAAGTCAATCGACTCAGCGAGCATGGCGTACGACTGCGGATCATCGGTGAGCGTGCGGCCTTTCCGGAAAAGCTGCGACAACGTGTGGCCGAAGTGGAGAAAGTGACAAGTGCCAACGAGGCCATGCTGCTCCAGGTCGCCGCCAATTACGGCGGACGTTGGGACATCGTGCAGGCGGCTCGGCGGCTGGTCGCGGATGCGCGCGCTGGTCGCATCGCGCCGGAGGATGTGGACGAAGGGATCTTTTCTACCCGGTTGTCCTTTCCTGACCTGCCGGATCCCGATCTTTTCATCCGCACCGGCGGAGAGCAACGAATCAGCAACTTCCTGCTCTGGCAGTCGGCCTACAGTGAGTTCTATTTCAGCGATCTGATGTGGCCGGATTTCGATGCCCTAGCCTATCGGGAGGCCTTAGCCGATTTTGCAGGTCGGCAGCGCCGTTTCGGCTTGACCGGTGATCAGGCCAGCATCCGCGCCGCAAATGGAACCAGCTAGGAGCTATCGTGTCCGCAAGCAAGCTGCGGCAGCGGACCCTGACCGCACTGCTCATCGCCCCCTTGACGGTGGCGGCCGTCCTGTGGTTGCCCCCCGCCTATCTTGCCTTGTGCCTGGGGCTGATCTTGGTGCCAGCGGCGTGGGAGTGGTCGGCCATGGCCGGCATCGCAGTGCGCGCCGGACGGTTTGCCTACGTGGCTGTGGTGGCCCTCTGTCTGCTCCTTCTATGGCAGCCCCCGCTGCGCCAATGGTATGTACATATGATGGCAGCGGCGGCGGTCTTCTGGGGTGCCGTCGCGTTCCTCTTGTTCCGGTTGCGCACCGTCGAGTGCAAATCGGGACCGGAGCCTGTGATGGCAGCGGTGGGATTGGTGGTACTCATCGGTCCCTGGCTCGCAATCCTTCACCTGCACGCCCACTCGTCCGCAGGTCCTTATCTGGTGATCTTTCTGCTCGTGCTCATCTGGGTTGTGGATACCCTGGCCTATTTCACGGGACGCCGCTGGGGACGCGAGAAGCTGGCGCCCCTGCTCAGTCCGGGCAAGACGCGCGCCGGTGTCTACGGGGCCTTAGTCGGCGCCGGTCTGTGTGGGATTCTGTTGGGCTGGTCGCTGGGGCTATCGCTCGGGTATGCAATGCTGCTCGTCGCTCTGTGTATCCTGGTGGCATTGGTCTCGATGATCGGCGACCTGTTTGAGAGCTTCGTCAAACGCAGCCGCGACCTGAAGGACTCGGGGCAGCTGCTCCCCGGACACGGCGGGATACTCGATCGCATCGACAGCCTGACCGCGGCCGCCCCCCTGTTCACGTTGGGCATCCTGTGGTTGGATGCCCAGCTGATGGTCCTGAGCAACGGCGGTTGACCTAAATCGTTCGGCGCTACCGGTTGCTATCCTGGCGGAAGGCCTGACTTAGACCGCCAAGCGAGGTCGTGCCGGGGTGAAAGCCGAGGGTAACGCCCCCCATTTTCTCCTGGACAAGACCATGTCCCACGACCAGAACTTCAAAAACCTCATCCTCGATTATCCGCACCTGGCCCTGGCCTTCTTCGCCGCCACCGAAGCCGACGGGATCGACGCGGCGCGGATTACACCCGTGCGCCAGGAGCAATTCCAGGAACGCCTCGGCGAGCGCTTTCGGGAGCTGGATGTGCCACTGCTGGTGGAATGGCCCAACGGGCGGCGTGAGGCCCTGGCGTTCGTGCTCGAAGAAGAGAGCGACGCGCGGCGCTTCTCCATCCATCGCCTGGCCCACTATTGCCTGGATCTAGCCGAGCTGATGAAGACCGACCGTGTGGTCCCGGTGGTCATCTTCCTGCGTCAAGCACAGGGTGTGGCGCAACGGCTGTGCCTGAGCGGAGATCACCACACCTACCTCGACTTCCGCTACCTGAGCTGCGCTCTGGGTGAGCTGGCCTACGAGCACTACCGCCATAGCGACAACCTGGTGATACGGCTGAACCTGCCCAATATGCAGTATCCCGCGGGGCGCAAGGTCGAGGTCTATGCCCAAGCGGTGCGGGGACTGACTGGTTTGGAACGCGATCCTGAGAAGCAGCTCAAATACCTGGACTTCATCGACATCTACGCGGCGCTTGACGATAATGAGCGGGTCGAATACCAACGTGACTATCCTGACGAGGCGAGGACCATGAGCCGATTTGCCGAGCGCTTCCGCGAGGAGGGTATACAGCAGGGCATGCAGCAAGGTTTGCAACAGGGAATGCAGCAAGGTGTGCAGCAAGGCAAGCACCAAGGCGAAGCCTTGGTCTTGGAACGACTATTACGTCTGAAATTCGGCACCTTACCCGATGAGGTGCAGCAACGTATCGATCAAGCCAGCGAACAGACCTTGCTGGCGTGGTCCGAGCGGGTCCTCACTGCCAACCGTCTTGACGAGGTTCTCCACTGAGGATGATCGGCATCACCCTGCTTGGCTCCACCGGTTCTATCGGCGTCAGTACCCTGGATGTGGTCGAGCGCCATCGGGAGCAATTTCGCATCGTCGCCTTGACCGCCAACCGAGATGCCGAAGGCATGGCCCTGCAGTGTCGCCGTCACCGACCCGAGTACGCGGTTATGGCGGACCCGGTGGCGGCGGGCAAGCTCCGGTTGCTGCTGTCGGGCATGGCGAAACCGCCGGAGGTGCTCGCGGGGACAGCGGCGTTGGAGTCCGTAGCGGCCTTACCCCAGGTCGACTGTGTAATGGCAGCGATTGTCGGCGCCGCTGGCCTTTTGCCCACCCTGGCGGCCGCACGCGCGGGCAAACGTCTGCTGTTGGCCAACAAGGAGGCCCTGGTGGTCTCGGGTTCGCTCCTGATGCAGGCCGTTGCGGACAATGGTGCCGAGATTCTGCCCATCGACAGCGAACACAATGCCGTGTTTCAGTGTCTTCCCGGGGATTTCCACAGTGGAGGCGATATTGAACACCTGGGCGTGGACCAGATTCTGCTGACCGCTTCCGGCGGACCCTTCCGGGATGCGCCCCTGGAGGAGTTGGCAGAGGTCACGCCCGAGGCGGCCTGTGCTCACCCGAACTGGGACATGGGACGCAAGATCTCGGTGGACTCGGCGACTATGATGAACAAGGGCTTGGAGCTCATCGAGGCCTGCTGGCTGTTCGGCACCAATCCCAGCCGGGTCCGGATCCTGGTGCATCCCCAGAGTGTGATCCATTCCCTGGTGCAGTACCGGGATGGTTCGGTGCTGGCACAGCTCGGGAATCCGGACATGCGTACACCCATCGCCCACGCCCTGGCATGGCCCGAGCGGATCGATTCCGGCGTTGCCGCGCTCGATCTACTCGAGGTCCAGAGACTCGACTTCCGGCCAGCAGATCCGAAGCGTTTTCCCTGTCTAGAGCTGGCATACAGCGCGGCGGCTCAGGGTGGCACTTATCCTGTCATTCTCAACGCGGCCAATGAGGTGGCGGTAGACGCATTCTTGAAGCGGCGGATCGGATTCACGGACATCCCGGTCGTGGTCGAAAAGACCCTGCAACAGCTCCCGCGAGAAAGTGTCGAGGGGTGGGAGGTCGAGCAGCTGTTGGACGCGGACCAGCGGGCGCGGCGGGTCGCGGAACAAAATCTCGGCGGAGTTGCCGAATAGATCCATGTTGGAACTACTCTACACGGTCGGTTGGTTCATCGTCGCCTTGGCAATCCTCATCGCGGTCCACGAGTTCGGGCATTTCTGGGCCGCCCGCAAGCTCGGGGTCAAGGTGCTGCGTTTTTCCATCGGTTTCGGCAAACCCCTGCTGCGCTACGTCAGCCCCCGCGACGGCACCGAATACGTGCTGGCCGCCATTCCCCTCGGCGGCTATGTCAAGATGCTGGATGAGCAGGAAGGATCAGTCCCCGAGGCTGAGAAGCACCTGGCCTTCAACCGCCAGCTGCTCTGGAAGCGATTCGTCATCGTAACTGCAGGACCTTTCTTCAACTTCTTGTTTGCCGTTCTCGCCTACTGGGCCATTTTCGTCGCGGGTGACGTGGGCACGCGGGCGGTGGTGGGGACGGTCGCCCCGGGATCCATCGCAGCTGAGGCCCGTTTCGCCCCTGGGGATGAGCTGCTGGCGGTTGCCAACCGGCCGACGCCGACCTGGGAAGCGGCGGTCTTTGCCCTGATGGCGGAGGTCCTGGGTGGCGAGGATCTTGCGGTTCGCGTGCGCGATGAGAGCGGTCTGGAGCTGGTGCGGGTGCTGAACGGCGATGCGCTGGCCGGGTTGCCCGATGACCCGGCGTTGCTCTCGAATCTGGGATTGTCGCCGATGCGACCCCTCTTGCCGGCCCGCATCGGTGAGCTTACCCCAGGCGATCCGGCCGCGCAGGCAGGGCTGCGTCCCGGCGACCGCGTCCGCAGCGTCAATGGCGAGTCGATCGCCCACTGGGGCGATCTGGTCGAGGCAGTGCAGGCACATCCCGATCGGCCGTTGCGGCTGGAAGTCGAACGTGGCTCCGAACGGCATGAACTCCTGGTGATCCCCCATGCCGTACAGCTGGATGGCCGGGAGATCGGACGCATCGGCGCTGCAGCGCAAATCTCGCCCCATCTGTTCGACGAGTACCGGACGGAGGTGCGGCTGGGGCCCGTCGCGGCACTGAGTGCGGCTATCAGCAAGACCGCAGATATGAGTCTGCTCATGCTGCGTGTGATCGGGCGCATGCTGACCGGTAAGGCGTCGGTCGAGAATCTGGGCGGGCCGATCTCCATCGCCGAGACCGCGGGCAAGACCGCGAGCTATGGCCTGGGTTACTTCATCAAGTTTCTAGCGGTGGTCAGCGTCAGTCTCGGCGTACTCAATCTGTTGCCCATCCCACTCCTGGACGGGGGACACCTGCTCTATTTCGCCATCGAGGCCATCAAGGGCAGCCCGCTCTCCGAGCAAGCGCAATTGCAGGGGCAGCGGGTCGGGCTCGCCCTGTTGGCGGCGCTCATGACCCTCGCCTTCTACGTCGACATCTCGCGCTTGTTGGGTTAGCGGTCCAAAAAAAAGCGCGACGGAAGTGTCGCGCTTAGGATTACCACCAAAGGAGGATGGAAGCGTGCACCGAAATGCCGTGTAGTGTTTCAGTGCATCAGTATCTTCTTAAATTCCGAACTAGCTGTCAAGCCTTATCGGCTGCAAACGACTGGATGGACAAGCTGCCAACCGAGCGTGCCTTCAGGCTCCTGACCATCGACCTCGACGATACCCTCTGGCCCTGCGCGCCGACCATTGAGCGGGCGGAAGCGGTGCTCTATGCCTGGCTGGAGCGGACTGCGCCGCGGCTGACGGAGGTCTATGATCAGGAAGCCATGCGCCGCCATCGTCGAGTGCTGATGATGAGCTGGCCCGAGATCGCCCATGATCTCACGGCGGTGCGCCGACACTCCCTACGCGGCCTGCTCTCGGCCTACGGCTATGATGTGGCCTTGGCCGATGCTGCCGTGGCCCTGTTCCTGGAGCACCGCAACCGGGTCATACCCTACGCGGACGTGCTTCCCGCCTTGCAGGCCCTGGGCGCCGAATACCCATTGGTGTCGGTCACCAACGGCAACGCCGAGGTAGCCCGCACGCCCTTGCGCGGTCTGTTCGGGCGGTCCCTGACCGCCGCCGATGTGGGGGCCCGGAAGCCGGCGCCGAATCTCTTTCTCGGCGCCCTCCAATGGGGTCGCGTGCCCCCGGAACGGGCCCTGCATCTGGGGGACGATCCCTACCGGGACGTGGAGGCGGCCCGGCGCTTAGGCATGGCAGCGGTCTGGATCAACCGGGGGGACACTCCCTGGCCCCATGAGCTGAAACCGCCTGCTGGTGAGGTAGCGGATCTCGGGCAGCTGCGATGTTGGCTGGAAGACCGTCGGCGTGCGCTTTGAGGTCCTGGCGCAGGATGGGGCGGCAAGGCGTGGGCGTCTGACCTTCGACCGCGGCCGCGTCGAGACCCCCGCCTTCATGCCCGTGGGTACCTACGGCACCGTCAAGGCCATGACGCCGGAGGAGCTGACCGGTCTGGGGGCCCAGCTCATCCTCGGCAACAGCTTTCACCTGATGCTGCGGCCCGGGGTAGAGGTCATCCGCCGCCACGGTGGTCTGCACCGCTTCATGCACTGGGAGGGTCCGATCCTCACCGATTCCGGCGGATTTCAGGTCTTCAGCCTTGGGGACCTGCGCCGGATCACGGAAGAGGGTGTGCACTTCAAGAGTCCGGTAGACGGCAGCCCGGTCTTCCTGATGCCCGAGGACGCCATGGTGGTACAGCGGGCGCTGGGCTCGGACATCGTCATGATCTTCGACGACTGCACCCCCTTCCCGGCGGACGAAGACCGCGTGCGGGACTCTATGCTGCTCTCCCTGCGCTGGGCCGCGCGCAGTCGCGAGGCCCACGGGAATAACCCGGCGGCCCTGTTCGGCATCGTCCAAGGGGGGATGTACGAACATCTGCGTGCGGTCTCCCTGGCGGGTCTGCTGGACCTGGGATTCGACGGCTATGCGGTGGGCGGCCTGTCGGTGGGGGAGCCACCGGCGGATCGGCTGCGCATCCTGGACTTCCTGTCCGGGCGCCTGCCGGCGGACAGACCGCGGTACCTGATGGGCGTCGGCACCCCGGAGGATATGATCGCAGCGGTGCGGCGGGGCATCGACATGTTCGACTGCGTCCTGCCGACCCGCAACGCCCGCAACGGCTTTCTGTTTACCACCGGCGGCGTCGTCAGGATCCGCAACGCCCGCTACCGGACCGACGAGGGGCCGTTGGACCCGCTTTGCGACTGCGCTGCTTGCAGGCATTACAGCCGGGCCTATCTGCATCACCTGGACAAATGTAAAGAGATCTTAGGCGCCCGGCTCAATACCATCCACAACCTGCACTATTATCAAGGGCTCATGCGCGCCCTGCGCGATGCGATCGCGGCGAAGAGACTGGATGCCTTCAGCCATGAGTTCCGAGTCTTGCAGGCCAAAAGCCCCTGACACACCATTTCTCCTTAATTTTCTGTTTATGGTATCTCCTGTAGGGAACGGCCGATCTGCCGTTCCGCAGGCCGTTCGGAACGACGGGTCGGGCGTTCCCCACGAGAGTTGAGGTGAAACAGGGTACGCGGGGTTTTTACGACGATGTTGGGGTTCGTTCCTCACCCCCACCTACCGGCAATGTCGAACGTGGCGGCGGACGGGCAGCGGTGGTGTATCTCGGCATGGACAAAGAAGCAGCCGTAGATTAACCTTTGAAAATACCCACATGATCAAAGTCTGCCATCCAAGCAGAACGGACACCGGCCCAACAGAATTTTTTGCGGGACCTTACCGGAGCACTTCTGTCGGGCCGGCGTCGTCGCCGAGCCGGTGACCATGCCTCTCGACCGAGCGCGGGGCTTGCATCTGCCCTGGGTCCGGCTCTACGCGGACCGCGACGACTTCGGCGCTGACCTCTTCGGCGAGGGTGGGCAATGAACGCACTTCCCGTCAGCCCGGCCATCCAGCGTTGGCAGGCGCGCTTTGTCGCCGAGCCCGTCCAGGCCATCGGCGATCTGCTGGCCGACCGTAT
>NZ_FLUY01000962.1 GCF_900092655.1 Candidatus Thiosymbion oneisti | reverse complement strand
GCCTTCGTCCACACCGATTTCGACTTTACAGCGCCGCGCAAAGACCTGCTGACCGAGCGGGACCACCCGCATGAGCACGCCCGGGCGGATCTGGAGCGCTACGACTATCCGGGTGGCTACACCCAGTACGATCAGGGCGACGACTGGGTGCGCGCCCGCATCGAAGAACTCCATGTGGACTACGAGACCCTACAGGGTGCCGGCAATGCCCGTGGCTTAGCCACCGGATCGCGCTTCAAGCTGACCGAGTATCCCCGCCAAGACCAGAACCGGGAATACCTGATCGTCTCGACCAAGTACAAACTGAAGTCCGACGCCTTCGGTTCCTCCGGGAAGCCAAGCGCCGGCCCGGTCTTCCAGTGCTGGTTTACTGCCTTGGATGCCCAGACCCCCTTTCGGCCACCGCGGACTACACTTCCTGCCCTGGTCCGGGGCCCCCAGACCGCCATCGTCGTCGGCAAAGCCGGCGAAGAAATCTGGACCGACCAATATGGCCGGGTCAAGATCCAGTTCCACTGGGACCGCTACGGCCAATCCGACCAGCACAGCTCCTGCTGGGTACGTGTTTCCCACCCCTGGGCCGGCAAGAACTGGGGCGCTGTGGCAATCCCGCGCATCGGCCAGGAAGTCATCGTCGACTTCCTGGAAGGCGACCCCGACCGGCCCATCATCACCGGCGGGGTCTACAA
>NZ_FLUY01000959.1 GCF_900092655.1 Candidatus Thiosymbion oneisti | reverse complement strand
TCTTCAGTCGGCGGTTGAGTCCGCCGAGGGCCACTTTAGTGGCCCAACCTACCAGCTTCAGCTGGTAGTGGTTGAGTT
>NZ_FLUY01000431.1 GCF_900092655.1 Candidatus Thiosymbion oneisti | reverse complement strand
TACCAGCTGAAGCTGGTAGGTTGGGCCACTAAAGTGGCCCTCGGCGGACTCAACCGCCGACTGAAGATAATCCATCTAGAAGATGGAGGTTTGTACCTCGATCCGCCTACGGCGGACTGAAGTTTTTGGAGACAATCAACCGACCCTCTCCCGGACGAGGGTGTCGCAAAAGTCATTTCGAACCAGTAGAGTAGAGAACAGGTTCCCGTGTCCTTAGATGTGGCCTATCCGTTGCCGCCCCTTTCGTCTGGCGGTGCCTCACGAGCCAGATCATA
>NZ_FLUY01001544.1 GCF_900092655.1 Candidatus Thiosymbion oneisti | reverse complement strand
CCCGCGCGCGGCCCGCGTCACGCTCGGGTCCGGTGGTCATTCCAACCCTTTCACCCTGGCCCTCCGGCCGGCTCCCATGGCAACTACCGCCCCCTTCGGGTTCAATGCTGACGCCAGCCCTTTCGGACTGGCCCTCACTGCGACTCCCCTCGGGACACCGACCGCCAGTCAGACAGCGCTCCCCGGATACGAACTTGAACTTTCCGGGCACACCCGCCGCCTTTACCCTCTCCCCGGGACCTGGCGGCCTTCGTCAGCTGATGCTGACGCGCCCGCGGACCACGCCTTCTCTGCGATTTCTGTTCGTCGGCTCGCACGTTTGCACTCGGGCTTCCTTCCGACATCCCCGCGCCGGTTTGCCCTTGCCGTCGGCTCGTCGTTACCGTCGTCTCAACGACCATTCAGGTACTCCTACACGGGACTTACACCCCATCCGTTCATGCCCATGCCGGGCGTACATCCAAAGCGGCGGCCGGATTGTGC
>NZ_FLUY01000078.1 GCF_900092655.1 Candidatus Thiosymbion oneisti | reverse complement strand
CGGCGCGGGTGGAACCTGAGTGCCCGGATTGCCGACCAACGCCGCTGGTATCCCCCGTGGCTGAGGTTCGATGCGGCCGCGCCGCTTTGCCGGCGCACTCCAAAGCAGTCCG
>NZ_FLUY01000957.1 GCF_900092655.1 Candidatus Thiosymbion oneisti | reverse complement strand
CAGACTGGTTAGGATATTTTGCGCAAATTTGCCTTCTCAGCAAGCCAGAGGGGCGGCGTATAACTTGCTGTTATTGTTGAGAAAAGGC
>NZ_FLUY01001685.1 GCF_900092655.1 Candidatus Thiosymbion oneisti | reverse complement strand
ACGGATAGGCCACATCTAAGGACACGGGAACCTGCTCTCTACTCTACTGGTTTAAACTTCACAGACTGGCCGCTGACGCCACCGTTTTTGCGACACCCTCCCACGGGG
>NZ_FLUY01000954.1 GCF_900092655.1 Candidatus Thiosymbion oneisti | reverse complement strand
AACTACCCAAGAAACTACCCAAGAACGGATCCTGGCCTTGTTGCGGCAAGAACCCACCCTGACACGCAAGGCTCTGGTAGCACACATCGGCGTCACTGCTGACGGCATCAAATACCATCTGACAAAGCTTACGGAGAACGGCCGCATTCGCCATGTAGGTCCGACGCGTAAAGGACACTGGGAAGTGCTTGCACAAGAAGTCGAATTCAGCTATCCACCGATGTCGCAGCCTTCGGGGAAGACTACCCAAGAAACTACCCAAGAAACTACCCAAGAACGGATCCTGGCCTTGTTGCGGCAAGAACCCACCCTGACACG
>NZ_FLUY01001717.1 GCF_900092655.1 Candidatus Thiosymbion oneisti | reverse complement strand
TCGCAAAAGCCCCTCTCCCGCCGGGAGAGAGCCTGCGCCGAGCGCAGCGAGGGGGCTTGGGGAGAGGGGGTCAAAGGGCGAAGATCGGTGC
>NZ_FLUY01000952.1 GCF_900092655.1 Candidatus Thiosymbion oneisti | reverse complement strand
CGGGGCGACTCCGACCGTGATCGAAGTCATTGGCCCAGCCGCGGACTTGACGATTGACCGGCGTGATCAGCTTGGGACCCGGCCCTGTTCCGCGCTGATCATTGCGCGTAACGGCTCCCGCTCGCGTGCACATGACTTGGCACTGGGGAC
>NZ_FLUY01001092.1 GCF_900092655.1 Candidatus Thiosymbion oneisti | reverse complement strand
TGGCTCTTTATGGATTCCGGACTGCTTTGGAGTGCGCCGGCAAAGCGGCGCGGCCGCATCGAACCTCAGCCACGGGGG
>NZ_FLUY01000951.1 GCF_900092655.1 Candidatus Thiosymbion oneisti | reverse complement strand
CGACTCCGACCGTGATCGAAGTCATTGGCCCAGCCGCGGACTTGACGATTGACCGGCGTGATCAGCTTGGGAGCCGGGACCCGGCCCTGTTCCGCGCTGATCATTGCGCGTAACGGCTCCCGCTCGCGTGCACATGACTTGGCACTGGGGAC
>NZ_FLUY01000949.1 GCF_900092655.1 Candidatus Thiosymbion oneisti | reverse complement strand
CGCCGTCTTTCAGACGGCTTACGCACCCAATGACCAGCTGTCGGCAACGGTCAGAGCAGACGCCTTGTGGGCCGCACC
>NZ_FLUY01001668.1 GCF_900092655.1 Candidatus Thiosymbion oneisti | reverse complement strand
GCACTTGAGGTTTCACCCGCGCCGCGGCGACGGCGCTTTCCCCCGGCCGCAGCGCCCTTACTTGGAACAGAGGTGTCGCCAAATCCAAAGCGGCGGCGGGCTTGTGCCCCTTGGCCGACCCCCCGGTTATGCCAA
>NZ_FLUY01000948.1 GCF_900092655.1 Candidatus Thiosymbion oneisti | reverse complement strand
GTTGGTATCCCCCGTCGTTGAGGTTCGATTCGGTCGCGCCGCTTTGCCGGCGCACTCCAAAGCAGCCCGGAATCCATAAAGAGCCATTGAGTTTTTCCGTGGTAGGAGGACGCATGCATATCTTGGTGACCGGTGGGGCGGGTTACATCGGGAGCCATACCTGTGTGGAATTGTTGGAGGCCGGTTACCAGGTAACGGTCATCGACAACCTCAGCAACAGCAAGCAAGCAGCCTTGCGTCGGGTATCCGAGATCACGGGCCGCGAGCCCGACTTCGTGCGTGCCGACCTGCGTGACCGCATGGCCCTCGATACCCTGTTCCGGGATCGGGGGTTCGATGCCGTGGTCCACTTTGCCGGACGCAAGGCGGTCGGTGAATCCACGCAGATCCCACTGGAATACTACGAGAACAATGTTGGCGGTACCTTGGCCCTGTGTAAGGCCATGGCCGAGGCCGGGGTCAGAAAGCTCGTGTTCAGCTCGTCGGCCACCGTCTACGGCGATCCCGCCTCGGTGCCGATTCGGGAGGATTTCCCTACTTGCCCGACCAACCCCTACGGTCGTTCCAAGCTTTTTATCGAAGAGATCCTGCACGACCTGTATCGGTCGGACGGCACCTGGAACATCGCATTGCTGCGCTATTTCAACCCGGTGGGCGCCCACCGCAGCGGGCGCATCGGTGAGGACCCCAACGGCATTCCCAACAACCTGATGCCGTTCATCGCCCAGGTAGCGGTCGGTAAGCGATCCCGATTGCGGGTGTTCGGGGACGATTACGACACCCCGGATGGCACCGGCATCCGGGACTATATCCATGTGACGGATCTGGCCAAGGGCCATCTCAAGGCCCTGGAGAGGCTATCTACGGGCCCAGGCGTCGTCATCTACAATCTGGGGACCGGCCGCGGCTACAGTGTGTTGGAGATGGTGCGTGCCTTCGAGCGAGCCAGCGGCCGCTCGGTACCTTTCGATATCGTCGGGCGTCGCCCCGGGGATATCGCCATCTGCTATGCCGATCCCGGATTGGCGAGCGCGGAGCTGGATTGGACCGCAGACTTGGGAGTCGAAGAGATGGTGCAGGATACCTGGCGCTGGCAGTCCCAAAACCCCGACGGTTACGAATAATTCACGGGCGATGTGTCTGGTTTTCCAGGGATTACACCTGATGAAGACAATTGCGGGCATACTCCTGGTTTTGATTCTGGCCGGGTGCGCCACGCCTAGGGACACCGAATCCAAGGGACCGCCGGTACAGGTTATCGTCTACCGGGAACCGTCACCGCGCGACAGTCTGTTCCCGATGCTGTTCATCATCGACGGGCACCCGGTTTTCCAGCTGCAACCCGAGGAAGCGCGCCGCTTCGAGCTTCCCCCGGGGGATCACAGGTTCGGGTATGAGCTCGGCGTCTACAACTGCTCGACGCGGGTGCGGCTCGAACCCGGCAAGACCGCTAGCTACCGGTTGGCGCAAGGGTGTGTCATTGCGCTGGAGGATGGGTCCTGAGCAATTCTGAATTGTTTGGCGTTGTTTGGGAGACGGACGTGTTGCGTTCGACGCACCAAGGCTCGCTGATCTCCTGTAACGCCGGTGCCAGCGTCTTAACGCAACCTACACCCACATTACCCCCGCGCAGCCTGTACACGCAGACCTCGCGTTGCGCGTAGGTTGCGTTAGCCGCGCGGGGAAACGCCTCGGAAGGCTTGGTGTCAAACGCGGCGTAACGCAACACGACGCCTTCGCGGGCAACACCAAATAACGCTGAACAGATCCAGATCGGACAAGACTGATAGGCTCAGGCAAACAAGGTAGCGAGCGGGATGCGGGTTCCATACCAGGTTTCCAGGGTCTGTCCAAGTCGTCTCGTCTCCATGCTTTGATAGCCGTTTGTCCTGGGCTGAGTATAGACCTCTACGGCTCGCGCGTCGGCGAGTACCAGCCAGTAGACGGATACGCCGGCTCCTGCATAGAGGTCCGCCTTTGCCCGATCTACTTCGACATTGCTCACTGCGATCTCCACGGTCAGCTCGGCCCTTGTCGGATGGCAGTCGCGGTAGGTCTCCATATCCCCAAGCACGATTGCGAGGTCGGGCTCGGGCTCCGAGGTCGCGAGGGTCAGCGGGTCTTCTTTTCGCAATTGATAGCCCGGCGGCAGGTCAACCGCAAGGCGGTCGAGCAGGCGATGGGCAAGGAGGGTGTGCCGGGGGGATTTCGTCATCTTCTCGACGATTACCCCATTCAGCAGCTCCGTCCTGACGGGCACGACCCCCGAGTCCCGCAGCCTGTGATAGCGCTCGACCGAAAAGGGCAGGACCCGATGCCTTACGGCCGGACGTTCGAGCATCTCGATCATTTGTGCCCCTACGACGGCTCCGATTGCTGCCGGCCAGTGCAATGCTTGCCGGGAGGAAATCTTCCCCCGGTAGTGGTAAATTTTCAAATGGTTAGCCGAGAGCGGTTCATTAACCAGGCCCCGTTTTTTTATTTGATCCCCTCTCCCCGGCCCTCTCTCCCGGCGGGAGAGGGAGTGAAATGCGCAGATTGTGCCGTGTGGCAAGGTTATTGCTGGGTTTTGGCCGTCCCTGGCCGCAACCCAGCCTACGGCCTACGGTCCTTTTTTAGACAGCCTCTAACCTTCCTTTGCATTCAGCATGGCTGCCAGACGTTTGGCCGGAACATACCCTCGCACCATGTCACCACTCTCGAGCAGAATGGCCGGCGTCCCGGAGACCCCAACCTGCTTACCCAACTCCAGGTGATCCTGGACCGGATTCTCGCAGCTTTTGGTTTCCACGGGCTTGCCCGCTTTGGCGTCGGTCATGGCCTGGCGGCGATCGTCCGCACACCAGACCGAGACCGACTTCTTGAAGGAATCGCTATCGACGCCCGCCCGCGGAAAGAAGAGGTAACGGACCCGGATGCCTTCGGCACCATAGTCCGCAATCTCGCGGTGGAGCTTGCGGCAATAGCCGCAATCGATGTCGGTGAACACGGTTATCGTATGCTCGTATTCATCGGGGGCGAAGATCACCATCCGGTCCTCGCCGACCTGATCGACGGCCTGCTTACGGATCATAGCTCGGCGCGGCTCGGTCAAGTCCTTCTGACTCGCCAAATCGATCAAACGTCCGTCTACCATGTACTTGCCGTCGCCGCTCACATAGATCACATCCGCACCCACGACGACCTCGAAGAGTCCCTTGATCGGTGTCTCCTTGATACCGCCGATCTCATACCCGGGTGACAGCACCTTTCCGAGCCGCGCCTTGATCTTGGCATCGGCATCGGCGAGTAAGGGCGAGGCCGCCAGGGTCAAGATCACACCGGCGAAGAAAGCGATTCGATGATTCCACATAGTTCAAGTCCCCAGCTGAAAATTCGCTCGACCGGCCGCGGCCGAAAAAACCTGCCATTCGATGAAGTCCCGTACGGTAGCCTAAGCAGGCATTTAGTTCCACCGCTAAAATCGGCATCGTTCAGGCCCGCGGATGATGGCGGGCGTGGAGCTGCTTGAGCCTCTCGCGTGCCACATGGGTGTAGATCTGGGTGGTGGAGAGGTCGCTGTGGCCCAACAGCATCTGTACTACCCGCAGGTCGGCCCCGTGATTGAGCAGATGGGTCGCAAAGGCGTGGCGGAGGGTGTGCGGCGACAGGGGCTTGCTGATACCTGCCGCCACGGCGTAGCGCTTGATGAGCTGCCAGAAGGCCTGGCGCGTCATGCAGTCGCTGCGGTGGGTGGGAAAGAGAAAATCGCACCGGCGCCCCCCCACCAGGTCCCGGCGCGGTCCCTGGAGGTAATCCTGCAGCCAGGATACCGCCTCCTCACCCAGGGGCACCAGGCGTTCCTTGCCCCCCTTCCCCGTCACCCGCACGACGCCCTGGACCAAACTTACCTGCTGGAGCGTCAACCCCACCAGCTCCGATACCCGCAACCCGGTGGCGTACAGGAGCTCCAACATGGTACGGTCGCGGTGCCCCCGGGGAGCGTCCGTATCCGGCGCCCCCAAAAGGGCCTCTACTTCGGCCTCGGTGAGGGATTTGGGCAGTGGTCGACCAAGCTTCGGGGCCTCCACCCGGGCGCTGGGATCCCCTTGAATCGTGCCTTGACGCAACAGGTGCTGGTAGAACTGGCGCAGACAGGAAAGCAGCCGGGCGGAGGAGCGAGGCCTACGGCCCTGGCGGGAGAGCAGGGTCAGATAGTCCAGCAGATCGCTGCGCTGCGCTTGCGCCAGGCCCCTGCCCCGCTCCTTGGAAAGCCAGCCGGCGAAGGCCCGCAGATCGGACTGGTAGGCAGCGAGGGTGTTCGCGCTTAAGCCCCGCTCCATCCACAAGGCATCGGCAAAACGCTCGATGAGATCCTGCTCGGCATCTTCGATCATGAGAGGGGTTGATACGAAGGAATCCACTCGGGGGGCTACTGAGAAAATCGACAGTAATGCCAGGTTCGCTCCCTCGCCCCCTGGGGAGAGTGTCGTAAAAGGTGACGCCCGACGCGGTCTTTCTCGTTCCCACGCGCTGCGTGGGAACCTGGTTGCTCTGCGCCGCGGAGAGCATCGGGCCGGTGTCCACCATTCGTATACACGGGAACTAAACCTGCCGGCTGCCCGGCGTTATCGGGTGCGGCCCACAAGGCGTCTGCTCTGACCGTTGCCGACAGCTGGTCATTGGGTGCGTAAGCCGTCTGAAAGACGGC
>NZ_FLUY01000226.1 GCF_900092655.1 Candidatus Thiosymbion oneisti | reverse complement strand
TTGGCGCGTCATCAAGGGAAGTGCCTAGGGGACTGGGTCGAAGCCAGCGCGGAAGGGTGGATGGGACTGGAGATCAAGCGTGGGAAAACCCGCACGATCAGGCTGACGGAGACCGGAGCGAGGGTCGAT
>NZ_FLUY01001261.1 GCF_900092655.1 Candidatus Thiosymbion oneisti | reverse complement strand
TACTCCTACACGGGACTTACACCCCATCCGTTCATGCCCATGCCGGGCGTACATCCAAAGCGGCGGCCGGATTGTGCCACCTGGCCGACCCCCCGCTTATGCCTGGCGCTGTAGGTTCCGGTAAGCACTGGGGCAAGGTTGCCGCCGCCTGCCTGGGGGCAGACAGGCACTCCAAAACGTCCGGTGGTACCCTTCCATGATCCTTGGCAGTCCGGAATCCATAAAGGGCCTAAAAATTTACCGCTACCAGCTGCTGACCGCTTGTCGTGGTCGATCAGGATGCGGAAGAGAAAATGACGAAGCGCGCGAATCGGCGCGCATTCATTCGCGCGGATTCGCGTGCTTCGCCGTTTCTCCTCTTGTTTGTCGTCCGGTAACGCTTAACTTAATGGCATTGGATCACAATCGGCTCGTCATCGGCGACGGTTCCGGATCCCGTTGCGTTCACACTTCAGTGGGCACAGCCCACCCTACCTTGCCGGTGAGCCACAGGTCGGGCAATGCCGGGAGCGCCGACATCTTGTCGGCAAAACCGGCTTGCCGGCAATGCCGGCGCCGATGGGGGCGTGCCCGACATCCATAGCTAGGTCTCCTATCTAGGTCTCCTATCTAGGTCTCCTATCTAGGTCTCCTATCTAGGTCTCCTATCTAGGTCTCCGGGGTGGGTGTTTCGTCACCGGGCTCGGAGGTGGGGATGCGGGCAGGGAGCTCATAGCGAACATCGCCCGGACCGGCTGTTTGGTCTCGCATCACCGTGACGATCCGCGCCCGGTAGGGGTACAGATCGACCTTGCATTGGGCGCTGCAATAGGGACATTCGAGCAGCAGCACCGGATCACCGGCGAGATCGACCACCAGTCCGAAGGTCCGTTCGCACTGCCAACACACGAAGGAGGGGCGGGTCTTCATGATTAGGTCCTGTTGATGTTTACTTACTAGAAAATCGGGTAGTGGTAAATTTTTAAATGGTTAGCGTAGAAGGGTTCATAATGCCCCCTTGCTTGATTTGATCCCCGCTCCCCGGCCCCCTCGCTGCGCTCGGGGCAGGTTCTCTCCCGGTGGGAGAGGGGCGAAGCTCGTAGGTTGGGCAAAGCCGGTAGGATGTGGTGAGCGCCTGCCTACCTGCCCCAGGGGACGGGGCAGGTAGGCAGCGAACCGCATCTTTGGATGGCGGCGTGCCCAACAAATCATTTAAATATTAACCACTACCTAAATTCTGTCTCACGTGGGATTTAAGAGAAGTATTTTTGGCCTAAAATAGGATAATTATGTTGTGCTGTCCCTATAGCTCCGAAAATCCAGGAATACTTTCACAGTCTCAGCGCGTGGGAACGAGAAAGACCGCGTCGGGCGTCACCTTTTACGACACCCTCCTGGGGCGGTAGGCAGGCGCTCACCACACCATTGATGCTACGAGCTTCGCCCCTCTCTCGGCGAGAGAGGGGCTTTTGCGACACCTTCCTGCCGGGAGCGGGAATCAAAAAAGAAACCGGGAGTGGTTAATGACCCTCTTTACTCGACCACTCAAAAATTTACCACCGCTCATATCTTATGCTCACACCGAGCCGCGAAGATGTGGATGTTGGGCACGCCCGCCATCCCCTGCCTGTGCATTCCGCACGCAGACAGGCTGGCGGGCTTTGCCCAACCTACCTGGGGTACCCGCAGGGGATGTCCCGACAAAGGAATCTTTGCGTCTTGTACCCCTTGTGCCTGTTGGAACGGACCGGAATCCGTGAAGAGCCAAGTTGATGTAATCTGTGAAAATCTGCGGATAAAAGATGTCATTGTCATTTTTTCTATCTTAGGGAGCCGGCGAGTCAACCGCCGTTTCCTTCCGCAAACAGCCGCGCGAGCATTGCGCCCGGGTCCGCGGCACGCATGCAGGCCTCCCCGACCAGGAAGGCATGGACGCCGCGTTCACGCATGCGGGCAATGTCTTCCCGCGCGCCGATGCCACTCTCGGTAATGAGGATCCGGTCCGCGGGGATGGCGTCCAGCATCCCGAGTGTCGTCTTCAGATCGACTTGGAAGTTGCGCAGGTTCCGGTTGTTGATCCCGATCAGGCGGCCGGAAATCGCTAGGGCCCGCTCCAGCTCTTCCCGGTCATGGACCTCCACCAGCACGTCCAGCCCCAATTCTCCGGCCAGGATACTGAGCTCCTGCAGCCGGCGGTCGTCCAGGCAGGCCACGATCAGTAGGATGCAATCGGTGCCGATGGCCCGAGCCTCGTAGATCTGATAGGGGTCGATGATGAAGTCCTTGCGGAGGACCGGCAGGGTACAGGCGGCCCGGACCTCTTGCAGATGGGCGTCGCTGCCTTGGAAGAAGTCCAGGTCTGTGAGTACCGAGAGGCAGGCGGCACCGCCGCGCTGGTAGCTGGCCGCGATCTCGGCGGGCCGGAAGTCCTCCCGCAACACGCCTTTGCTGGGGGATGCCCGCTTGAGCTCGGCGATGACCGCCGGCTGGCCGGCGGCCAGCTTGGCCGCCAGGGCGTCGGCGAAGCCACGTATCGGCGGCGGCGCGGCGAGTCTCTGGGCCAATCGCTCCCGGGGCAGACGCTCGGCACGGGCCGCAACTTCCTCCGCTTTGCGGTGTAGGATCTTCTTGAGGATGTCCGGGGTGTCGACCATCGGGTTTATTCGAAGCCCTGGGTGAGTACAACCAGCCGCTCCAGGCGGTCGCGTGCCTCGCCGCTGCGGATAGCAGCGTCCGCCGATTGTACGCCTTCCGCCAGACTGGCGGCGACACCGGCCACATAGATGGCGGCACCGGCGTTGAGGACTACGATGTCTCTGGCCGGGCCCGGCCGGTTTTCGAGCACGCCGCGGAGCAGGGCCAGGCTCGCCTCTGGTCCCGCGACCCGAATGGTGTCCAGGGGTGCGCGGGGGATGCCGAATTCCTCGGGCGCGATGCTGAAACGGCGGATTTCGCCGTCCTTCAGCTCCGCAACCTCGGTCTCGTCGCCGATGCTGATCTCGTCCAGGCCGTCGCGGGAATGGACGACCAGCAGGCGCCGGCTGCCCAGGCGTTGGAGCACCTGGGCCAGGGGTTCCAGCAGGTCCGCGCGGAAGACGCCGAGCAGCTGATTGGGTACCCCGGCGGGATTGGTCAGGGGGCCGAGCAGGTTGAAGAGGGTCCGCACCCCAAGCTCCTTGCGTGGGCCGATGGCATACTTCATGGCCCCGTGATGGGCCGGGGCGAACATGAACCCTACCCCGACCTCCCGCACACAGCGGGCGACCTGAGCGGGGGTCAGGCCCAACCGCACGCCTGCCGCCTCGAGGACATCGGCGCTGCCGGATTTGCTCGATACCGAGCGGTTGCCGTGCTTAGCGACGTGACAACCCGCGGCGGCGGCCACAAACATACTGGCGGTGGAGATGTTGAAGGTCCCGGATGCATCGCCGCCGGTCCCTACGATGTCCAGGGTGTTGGGCAGCCCGCCGAGCTCCACGCCGCTGGCCAGCTCGCGCATGACGGAAGCCGCGGCCGTGAGCTCGGTGACCGTCTCTCCCTTCATGCGCATGGCGACCAGGAAGCCGGCGATCTGGGCCCCGGTGGCGGCGCCGCTCATGATGGCCCGCATGGCGGCGGTCATCTCCTCGCTGTCGAGATGCTGTCCGTCGATGACTTTGGCAATGATCGGTTTGATGTTCATCTTTTCCTCCTCGTAAACCGGCTGCATATAAATCCGCAGATTACGCAGATTCCCACAGATTCTCTCGTTTTTCATCTGTGGAAATCCGCGTAATCTGCGGAGAGTAAGAGGCTGTCTAAAAACCAACACATTTTCGGCTGGCTCCCCAGGCTCCAGCGTGGGAGCAGACCTGGTCCCGATGGAGGAGGGATCTGACGCTCCAGCGTCGATTAAGCGCCTCGCTAGGCTAACCGCCAACGCCGATCAGCACCGAGGAGCTGAGTCCGCTGGAGCGGACACAACGGCGTTGAGCGCGAGATGCCGTCCGTCGATGACCTTGGCGATGGCCTGTTTGATATCCATGCCTATTTACCCTCGATGAAATTGCGCAGCAGGTCGTGCCCCTGCCGCGTGAGGATGGATTCGGGGTGGAACTGCACGCCCTGGATCGGATGCACGCGGTGACGGATGCCCATGATCTCGTCCCGGGTCCCGTCTTCCGTCCGGGTCCAAGCCGTGACCTCCAAGGATTGCGGGAGGCTCGCCTCCGCGACCACCAGGGAATGGTAGCGCGTGGCCTGGATGGGCATCTCCAGCCCGGTGAACACACCCTGTCCTGCGTGATAGATGAGCGAAGTCTTGCCGTGCATCACCTGCCGCGCCTTCATGATATTGCCGCCGAATGCCTGGCCGATGGACTGATGGCCGAGACAGACGCCTAGGATGGGAATGCGCCCGGCAAACGCCCGGATCACAGGCATGGAGATCCCGGCCTGGTCAGGGGTGCAGGGTCCGGGCGAGATAACGATGTGCGTGGGGGCGAGGTCTGCGATCTTCTCCAGGCCGATGCCGTCGTTGCGGAAGACCCGTACCTCCACCCCCAGCTCGCCCAGATACTGGACCAGGTTATAGGTGAAGGAGTCGTAGTTGTCGATCATCAGGAGCATTTCAAGCTCGGCTTGTATTCGCTGCCAACGGAATACTTACTGCGGTCCGGTGGAGCAGTGCACACGGAAGGACACGCCTTCGTGGGTTTTCAGGTGGGAGACCACAGCAAAGAGACTATCCACGCGCGGATTGCCCTCTGTGCTTAACATGCGCATCAGGCTCTCAGGGCTTTTGTGCAGTTGTACGCCCAAGGTCTCGAAACCGAGGGTCGCATTCACACAATCGCGCAGGAGCAACTTGCCGGTTTCCAGGTCGGCGTTCAGGAACGCATCAAGGGCTTCTTCCAGCAGGGCAATACGAAACGTCGAGTCCCGTTCGGCCCGTGCCTCGATGGTGTCTTTGAAATCTCTGGTAAGCGGCATGGCCTCACCCTCCTTCCTTACGCTTTTTGTAGTTTCTCCAGTACGCCTTGGCCTGGACGATATCGCGCTGTTGACGCTTCTTCGTCCCGCCGACAAGTAGGATCACGAGTTGCCGACCATCCTGGCCGAAATACACCCGGTATCCAGGGCCATAATTGATCCGCCGTTCGGCAACGCCTTCGCCGACCGGTTTCACGTCGCCCGGATTCCCGGTTTCGATTACGACACCCTTTCCATGTAGGGTGGGCTGTGCCCACCGGCTGCATCCGGGCACAGATGACGATCGATACCCGCCTCGGCCATGGCTACGGCGCGGAAGATGGCGCGGCCTTTGTTCATGGTCTCCTTCCATTCGAGCTCGGGCCTGGAATCCGCCACGATCCCGGCACCGGCCTGGATGTGCAGGGTGCCGTCCCGGATCACGGCGGTGCGGATGGCGATCGCCGTGTCCATATTTCCGTTCCAGGACAGGTAGCCGACCGCTCCGGAATAGATGCCGCGCTTGACCGGCTCGAGCTCGTCGATGATCTCCATGGCCCGGATCTTGGGTGCGCCGGAGACGGTGCCGGCAGGAAAGGTGGCCCGCAGCAGGTCGATGGCACTCATACCGTCCTTGAGTTCCCCCACCACGTTGGAGACCATGTGCATGACGTGGGAGTAGCGTTCCACGAGCAGGCGATCGGTGACCCGCACCGTGCCCACTCGGGCCACGCGCCCGGTGTCGTTGCGGCCCAGGTCGATGAGCATCAGGTGCTCGGCGAGCTCTTTGGGATCGGCCAAGAGCTCCGCCTCCAGCGCCCTGTCCTCGGCCTCCGTGTGGCCGCGGCGGCGGGTGCCGGCGATGGGACGCACAGTGATCACACCGGCATCCAGCCGGGTCAGGATCTCCGGTGACGAGCCCACGATCTGGAACCCCCCCAGATCCAGGAAGTACATGTAGGGCGATGGGTTGAACGCGCGCAAGGCCCGGTAGAGGTCCAGCGGCGCTGCGCCGAAGGGGATGGACAGACGCTGCGAGAGCACCACCTGCATGCAATCACCCGCCAGGATATAGTCCTTGATGCGGTCTACTGCTTGGCGGTAGCCGTCCTCCGTGAAGCCCGAGACGAAGTCGGATTCCTGCACTTCCCTGGACAGTCTGCGGGCAGGGCGGGGAGTTGCGCGCGTTACCCGCCCGACCAGCTCGCCGATGCGGGCCTCCCCGGCCTCCAGGGTATCCCCGGCGGTCGGGTCCAGATGCTTGACGATATACATGGATCCGGACAGGTTGTCGAAGACCACCACCTCGTCCGACACCATGAGCAGGATATCCGGGGTGCCGATGGGATCCGGATTCGGACACCGGGCCAGTCGGGGCTCGATATGGCGAATAGTGTCGTACCCAAAGTAGCCCACCAGACCGCCGGCAAAGCGCAGTTCCTCGGGTTGCTCACAGATCCGGATCCGGGCCTGGAAGTCCTGGATCCAGGCCAGGGGGTCCGTGACCTCCCGGTCGTGGACGATGGTGCCGTCTCGCTCCAGGACCACGCGCTTGCCGTACACCTTGAGCAGGGTCCGGGCGGGCAGCCCGATGATGGAGTAGCGGCCCCACTTCTCGCCGCCGTGGACGGATTCGAAGAGATAAGAGAAGGCACCGGCCGCGAGCTTGAGATAGATGCTCAGTGGGGTATCGAGGTCGGCGCGTACCTCGCAGACGATGGGGATCCGGTTATAGCCCTGATCGGCAAGATCGGCGTAGGCTTCGGGTGTCATGAGGGGTCTCCGAGAATAGGACACAGGGGATTGGCCGAATGACGCTTAGGCTTCAGCGCCGCCATCGGCGGCCCGTGCCGGACCTTGTTCTCATGAGACCGTGAAAAGACACTGGTTTCGACCCTGTTAAGTAAACCTTAAAATGATGTTAAAGGTTCGGGCGCCGATTCCCGGAGCGGTACTTTCGCTTGGCCCGGCGACATTTAATGTTTCGATTTTATGTTTCTCGATCCATTCTGTGATCTTGTCGCCGGCTGCATCATCATATGCATCGACACTGAGTAACGGCTTACCAAAACGTGCCGTGCAACTTGCAGTCCATCCAGTACCCCTATCAACCAATGCAAGATTCAATGAAGTTATAATACAGGTCGCATCGGAGTCCCTTACGTTCAGTTCCGTTCGCAGTGACCTCGGAACAGCCGGGGCCGAATCGCTGCGCGCCTTATCGGTTGGGACCAGCGGAAACTCGCCTGGGATCTTTCCGGTTTCACATTCCTTATTCGGTGGACACCATCCACCGATCTCAACGCCGGCGGCCAAAGCGGCCTTGAGTGCCGCTTGATCAACGCCGGTCTGTCCACCGGAGATTAGCTTTCTGATGGGCACCTTAAAAAATTCAAGTATCCACGTGGAGTGGGATACCAATGCCATTAAGTTAGCTGTTGGCCGCTGGTCGTGGTGGGCCGGAATACGAAAGAGAAAACCACGAAGCGCGCGAATCGGCGTGAAGTGAAAACCGGGTTTTCACTTCGCGTCTTGAAAAATCGCCGGGAAAGCAGCTTTTCAAGGTACCCATACAGGATCTTTAATTCGCAAAAAGGCTCTCGCAAAAAGGCCCTTTAGGGTGTCTTTCGCAAAAACCCCTTAGATCGAATCCGAATCTGTCGAAAAACCTTTCGAATCCTTCGAATCCTTCGGACTCTTCATGGTGCTCTTCCTCTATCAAGGTCTTGGTAAACCAATCCGTGCTCCAGGCAATGGCCTTATCGAGCTCCTCCGGTCCCTCCAGCATATTGAAAACATGACCGGCATCGAGTATGACCAAGGCCTCCTCCCCTTCGTGATACCGCATATAAATTTCCCCCATTTGGGGTTGAGGCTTGATGCCGACGTCCTGCAAACCGACGACCACCATCAAAGGTTTGGTAAAGCGAACAATCTCGGCCACCGGATCGGCCTTTAACAGACCCTCAAAAAAGGGACGCTTGAGCTCGAGCGTTACCCCCGTGAGTATCGGGGAGGGAACCACCTCACCCTCCTCGGCATTCAGTCCGGCTTCTACTACTCCCGGGTCAAAAATGTCAAGCGTGTAGGTTGCATAAGGAATCGCGACCGGCGACCAGAGTACCATCGAATCGATTCGATCATCCCGAGCCGCCGCACTCGGCGCTATCACCCCACCCTGGCTGAGACCAAGCAGACCCATGCGTTCAGGGTCTATCTGCGGAAGATTGGCCGCATATTCGATGGCGGTCAGGGCATCGCTGATCTGTCTCGTGAACGTCATATCCGAAAAGTCACCATCGCTCTCTCCGCTCCCCCGATAATCGATACGGAGGCTGGCAATCCCTTGCTCGGCGAACACCCGGGCCGTCCGGCCATACATGGTTTCCTCCGTCCCCTTCACCGGCGCGGAGAGTCCATCCTTATTACCGGTAAACCCATGCACCATCACGACGATCGGATACGGGGGAGTCGTTTCGGGTTCCGTGAGGATCCCCACGATGGTTTGTTGGTGGTTTTCGA
>NZ_FLUY01000943.1 GCF_900092655.1 Candidatus Thiosymbion oneisti | reverse complement strand
AAGTCTGGCTTGCTGGGTCTCGTCCCTCGACCCAGCCTACCGCTTTGAAATCAATATGTTAGTTTTTAGACAGCCTCCTAGACCCGCTGGATGCGGAACTCCCGGCGACAAGATTCCGGCAACTCCACTCGACTGTTGGCTTTGTTGCAGTGGTCACCACTCAATCATCGGGCGAGCGCATATAAATCTTTCCGAAGCCCCTCAACCTCCCTCCCCCTGCGAGTGTCGCAAAAGGCGACACTTGCCGCGATCCAGGGATCAAGCACTCGGTTTGACTGCCGCAACTGGTTGAAGATGCAGGAAGATCCGGACCGGGTTGCACCTGGGGCTCGGTGTGTGGTCACTTGACGACCGCTGCCAGGGTTTCTTCCGTTAGTGTGTCACTGGGTCCGATCTTCCTCGGTAATTCCTGCAGCAACGATTCGTTTGCCGATCCGGACACTGACTCCCCTCTCGACTCAACGGCATTATCGAATACCTTGCCGGACGAGAGAAGAGCGATCGCAGACATCAGCAGGAACATAAAGACGATCACGCCGAGGGCCGTGGCCACAATATGTCTTAGCTCGTTTCTCATGGGTTTCTCCCGCGCGTAGCCTCGATACTGTTCATACAGCACCGATATATTCAGGGCACCTTGAAAAATAGGTGTTTTCACCGATTAAGCGAATCTAACCTATTGATTATTCAAGTGTGCCGTTGATGAAAATCATATTTTTTAAGGTGCTTATTAAAGGCGCTTATTATATGATTTTAATATCATTATATTAGCTATCACGAAGATATAATAATTATAACTATTGAGAAAATAAGGATTATTTTTTATGTTTTATTTTGCCGATAAAACAATGAGAGTGTCATATAAGAAGTATAGCACTTTATTTTTTCGATGCAGGGCTAGGTCCTGTCGACATTTAACCCGATAGACTACGCCCAACTCAGCTATTTAGGGGTGTAGAAATGGTTCGCCTGAATTTGCGTGACGACCAATGGGAACGGATCCAGCACCGGTTGCCAGGCAAGGCATCAGACCGCGGACGGACCGGTCGCGACAACCGACTGTTTGTCGAGGTGATCCTGTGGCTGGCCCGCTCGGGCGCCCCGTGGCGCGAGCTTCCCGCAGCATTTGGAAACTGGAATAGCGGGTATCAGCGATTCGCCCGTTGGCACAAGCATGGCGTGTGGTCCGAGGTGTTCGAGGCGTTGGCAAAGGATTCTGATGTTGAAGAAGTTGTCATCGATAGCACCGTGATTCGGGCTCGTTGAACGCTTTTTCAATCGCATCAAACACTTGCGGCGCATCGCCACGCGCTACGATAAGCTGGACGGGCGCTACCTCGCGTTCGTGGCGAGCGCCTCGATCTTGATCTGCCTGGCTTAAATGTCAACACACCCTAGTACATAATTTCGACTAATATTGCAAACTTCTCGGAGGAGACACATAGTCAAGCTTAGGCGATTATACCCGCAATATAAGTTGAAATGATGTGCTAGTCCTCACGCAGCAACCGGAAGCGCTGTCCCGGCGCCAGGTCCGGCGCGGCCACGCGCAGGTACTCGCCGTCAGGCCCCTGGTTATTCCCGAGCAATATGACGCGGAGGCGCTGGCCGTCCTCCCGGGTGACCCAAAGCTCCTCGTGGCTATGCTCCACCGCCGCAATGGGCAGGGTCACGGCCCCGGTACGTTCCGGGAGCCGCAGACCGAGCCGCGCCCGCAGGCCGCCGCGATGGGGCTCGACCCGGTCATGGAGCGCCAGATCCACGGCAATCTTGCGGGTAACCGGGTCGAATCCGGGATAGGTGCGATAGATGGACGCGGCCACGTCCTGTTTCAGATCCGGCAGATGCAGGCGTAGCCCGGCGTGGTCGGAGTCGGTCAGGGTCCCATACTGGTCCGGAGTGAGGGCGAAGGGTACGATCAGGGTGGTGAAGTCCGCGGCCGCACCGACGTTTTCCCCCTCCTGCACCCACTGGCCCGGCTCCAGGTTGCGGCGGGTGATCCGCCAGCCGGCGGGGGCGCGGATGCGGGTCCGCAGCAGACGCTCCTGGAGCACCTTCTGCCTGTTCCCTAAGACCTGCAGCTCGTAACCATTGTCCCGCAGGGCCTGCTCCAGGGCATCGAGCTGGGAGGCAGAGGTGTGGTCCCGGCGGGCCAGCTCGGTGTGGCGTTTGACCTCCCGCCGATCATAGGCGACCCGGGTGCGGAGGCGTTCCTGCCGGATCTCGACCTCCGCCAGCTCCAGCTCGATGAAGGTAGCGTCCAGACGCGCGAAGATCCCGTCCTTACCGATGGTCTCACCGATGTCATAGGCGACCGCGATCACCCTGCCTGCGGTCTCGGTCGCGAGCGGCAGCTCGGCGCGCGCCCGGGTGAACCCGGTGAGGGTCACCTCCCGCAGCGCAGGCTCGGCGGTGGCGAGATGGACGCCCGGCTCCGCCGCGACGCCGGACCCGGCCACCATGGCCGCCAGCCATAGGGCCTTGAATGCCATTGTGCTTTGTCTGTCCCTATTTCCGCTATTTCCCGCTACACCGGCACATCCAGCGAATCGGGATACAGCTCGATACCCAAGTGTTCACCGACCTGACGCGCCCGATCATCGATCATGGGCGATACCACGATCATGCGGGTTGCCTGCCTTTTATGACGCCGCTCATAAAAGCGAACCTTGCGCTCGAAGGTATGCATGTCGGATTTGCTCATCGACGACTTGAGTTCACAGAGAATCAACAGGCCGTTTTTAATGATCACGTCGAGCTCGACCTGATCCGGTCGCCCGAAGACCTCGCCCTCATCGTCGAACTCGTTTACATTGATTACCTCCACCTCGAAGCTCTCCACCAGGATGGCGGCCAGTGCATCGCGGAAGGCCCGTTCCGATTGGGTGCCCCAACGTGATCCCAGTGCGCCGAGTGAGCGATCGATTCGCTTATTCATTGCATCGAAGCGCCGATTCGACTCTTCCCAGTTGCGTCTATTCTCCTCCTTTTGTTCCTCCCATTTGCGGTTTTGTTCGTCCCATTTGCGGTTTTGTTCGTCCCATTTGCGGTTTTGTTCGTCCCATTTGCGGTTTTGTCCATCCAATTTGCGGTTTTGTTCCTCCCATTTACGGTTTTGTTCGTCCCATTTACGGCTTTGCGCCTCCCGATCCCGTGCCAATTCATTCAGCATCCGGGTAAACCGGTCCTCCGTCTCCACCTTAGTGGGGAAATGTTCACGGGTAACACTTAGAATATAGTCACCCAGCGATGGATCGCTGCGTAGCAGCTGCGGGAGATGGCCGCGAATAGAGCGAATCATTTCCTCTTCTGTCACTAATCCGGTCATGGCAGACCTCCGTCAATTATGGATTCATGCCGAAGCCCATACACCCGCATCATCTTTCGCAATGAAGTGACAATATAGGATTTCTACGGCATGAACGATCACCATCAGAAGGATACCTCGAAAAATTCAAGTTCGCCTAATCAGATAGCTTCTAAGAACCACGAATGCACACCAATTCGTGTCCGTTCGTGGTGCTTCTTCCGACTCTCAGGCTCCAACCGCATCGGTTGGGGTGAGGGAAGGCTGCGTCAGCTTGGCAGCAAGCCAACGGCAGCGAGATGCTCGGTCCGGGCCCAGGATCTCACCGTCCAGTCGTCCCCATCGATGTCAATCCGGTTGATGGTGGCGTTGCGCAGGTCGATCCGCATCCGTTCCTCGATTCCTTTCCCGACCGCACGGCGGTAGCAATCCCCCAGGGGGCCGCCGTGGCTCACCACCAGGACGCATTCCCCCCGGTGGCGCGCGGCGATCTCCGCGACCACCCCGGTCACCCGTTCGAACCGCTGGCGGAGGCTTTCGCCGCCGGGTATGGGCTCGTCCACCAGATGCTCGCGCCGAATCCTGGTGGCGTGCGGTTGATCCCGTTCCGCCTGGGCCCGACTCAGCCCCACCAGCACCCCCAGGTCCCATTCGCGCAGGCGTGCATCGGCGCGAACCTGCTGCCCGTTGTAGCGGACGATCGTCCAGGCGGTCTGGAGGGCACGCAGCAGATCACTGCTGTAGACGGCATCGAAGCCGGTGTCTTGCAGACAGGTGGCGAGGGCCTCGGCTTGGGCCCGGCCACGCCGGTTCAGCGGAACCTGGAGGTGACCCTGGAGGCGCCCTTCGGCGTTCCAGTCCGTCTCACCGTGACGGATAAGGGTGATGCGCGTGGACATGGTAGGTCAAGGACTGACCTGGTTACGCGTGCTCACCTCCCTTGTCGCCCCGCGACCCGCAACCGGAGGGCGTTGAGCCGGATGAAGCCGGTAGCGTCGCCCTGGTCGTAGGCCCCGGCATCCTCTTCGAAGGTGGCGAGGGACGCATCGAACAGGCTGTTGGTCTCGGACCTGCGGCCCACGACCATGACATTGCCCTTGTAGAGCTTCAGGCGCACCTGTCCATTGACCACCTGCTGGGTGCGGTCGATGGCGGCCTGGAGCATCTCGCGTTCCGGCGTGAACCAGTAGCCGTTGTAGACCAGCTTGGCATAGCGGGGCATGAGCTCGTCCTTCAGCTGCGCCGCCTCCCGGTCTAGGGTCAGGGACTCCATGGCCCGATGGGCCTTCAGCATGATGGTCCCGCCGGGGGTTTCGTAACAACCGCGGGACTTCATCCCCACGTAACGATTCTCCACGATGTCGTTGCGACCAATACCATGCTCGCCGCCGATGCGGTTGAGCGCGGCGAGAATCCCGGCGGGTGTCAATCGCTCACCGTCCAGGGCCAGGATGTCCCCGCCCTCGAAGGTCAGCTCGAGGTAAGTAGGCCGGTCCGGGGCCTGCTCGGGCGAGCGGGTCCAGCGCCACATGTCGGCGGCCGGCTCGGTCCAGGGGTCCTCCAGGTCATTGCCTTCGTAGGAGATATGCAGCAGGTTGGCGTCCATCGAGTAAGGGGATTTGGAACCCGCGCGCTTCATCTCCACGGGAATACCCTGGGACTCGGCGTAGGCCAGCAGCCTTTCCCGGGACAGCAGGTCCCACTCCCGCCAAGGCGCGATGATCTTCACATCCGGCTTGAGGGCATAGGCGCCGAGCTCGAAGCGGACCTGGTCGTTACCCTTGCCGGTAGCGCCATGGGCAATGGCATCGGCACCGGTTTCATCGGCGATTTCCACCAGGCGTTTGGCGATCAGGGGCCGGGCGATGGAGGTCCCGAGCAGATACTCGCCCTCATAGACGGCATTGGCGCGAAACATGGGATAGACGAACGCGCGCGCGAACTCCTCGCGCAGATCCTCGATATAGATCTCTTTGATCCCCGCGGCCGCGGCCTTGGCCCGGGCGGGTTCGAGCTCTTCACCTTGACCGATATCGGCGGTGAAGGTGACCACCTCGCAGCCGTAATGCTCCTGCAGCCACTTGAGGATAACGGAGGTATCCAGACCACCGGAGTAGGCCAACACCACTTTCTTGATCTTGTTGCGCACGATTGAATGACTCCGACGTTTAAGGATCTTTCGGGAGCGTATTATGTTATCGCTCGAGATAACAAGTTCCTGTCGTCCGCTGTGCGGACCTGTAGTACCTAGTTTCGATCGATATTGCTAGGGGGTATTCTCAATTAACAAACGATCTAATCCTCGCTATCTTGAACCACGGATAGACACGGATCGACACGGATGGAGACCAATCCGTGTCGATCCGTGTTCATCCGTGGTTCTCTTTCCGGTTGTTATCTACACTAACCAATGGTTTTCACAGGCTGGATGGCCGCAACATCCCAGCGGTCCGCACCGCGGACCCGACACATAATCAG
>NZ_FLUY01000270.1 GCF_900092655.1 Candidatus Thiosymbion oneisti | reverse complement strand
CAATGCCATTAAGTTAAGCGTTACCGACGCGGTTTGTGATCGATCGTGCGCTGTTTTTTTCGCCCTCACCCCAACCCCTCTCCCGCCGAGGGTGTCGTAAA
>NZ_FLUY01000942.1 GCF_900092655.1 Candidatus Thiosymbion oneisti | reverse complement strand
GGTGCGGCCCAGAGGGCGTCTGCTCTGAGCGTTGCCGCCAGCTGGTGATGGGGTCCGTAAGCCGTCTGAAAGACGGCGGTCCCAGCCGG
>NZ_FLUY01000938.1 GCF_900092655.1 Candidatus Thiosymbion oneisti | reverse complement strand
TTTTTCCAGGCCAGCGCCAGTGACGCCAGCATCAAGACCAAGAAGCGTTTGGAAACCGAACTCAAGAAGATCGAGCGTGATCTGGA
>NZ_FLUY01000063.1 GCF_900092655.1 Candidatus Thiosymbion oneisti | reverse complement strand
GACCGAAACTAGTGTAGTGCGCCATTCTGTTTGGAACTTAAGCGGCGATTGCGCGCGTCGGGCGTCAAATCGATCGCGGCGC
>NZ_FLUY01001384.1 GCF_900092655.1 Candidatus Thiosymbion oneisti | reverse complement strand
TGACCCGAGACCGGCCTCGAAACACAAGGAGCAGGTGGCCGAGCTGCCAGAGAAGCCGAAGCCAGCACGACGCGGGAAGAAATCAGCGAATGCACGGGGGCGGCCTGCCGGGGTGAGAGCGGCTGGCGCGCCGCGATAGACAGATCGGGAACCTGGGAGATCCGACGGACTGGGGCTCGTAACCCGGAGGCCATGTGGGAAGACATAAGCACATGAGCGGGTGCGTCGGAAGTCGGCGTGGCCCAGAGTCG
>NZ_FLUY01001675.1 GCF_900092655.1 Candidatus Thiosymbion oneisti | reverse complement strand
GTGGCTCGTTCCCACGCTCCAGCGTGGGAATGCCGTTGTGGCCGCTCCAGCGGCCAAGGTTTCATGACGCTGGAGCGT
>NZ_FLUY01000651.1 GCF_900092655.1 Candidatus Thiosymbion oneisti | reverse complement strand
TGACGCTCCAGCGTCGATTAAGCGCCTCGGTAGGCTAACCGCCAACGCCGATCAGCACAGAGGAGCTGCGTCCGCTGG
>NZ_FLUY01001721.1 GCF_900092655.1 Candidatus Thiosymbion oneisti | reverse complement strand
CGCCAGGGATGGCAAAAGCAGTGGGGGTCGAATCGTTAAGTCGCACAACCATGTCACTTTGAATTTAACCACTACCGGCCTGTGCCCCAGGGCGAGCGCGTATAAAATTTTTTTAAATCAATAGTTTCAGATAGTTGCAGGCCGAACATGATAATAAAGTTCAATTATAACTTGTTGATTTATAAGGACATACGCCCGCCCTGGCCTGTGCCCTTCTCTGTGTCCTCTGTGATTCGAAAGGACTTTTGCGACACCCTCGCCGGGAGAGAGCCTGCGCCGAGCGCAGCGAGGGGGCTGGGGGAGAGGGGATTGAATCGATTCCAACTTAAACCCGCCCGGTATCAGAGTTCGTCACGTCGCCCATTGGCTCGATATCCCCGCAGGCCCTGCTTTTCTTCGTCGTCGAGCTCGGATAGGCTGGCGCGGCGGCACAGGAGTTCAAACTTGGCGTCTCTGGCCTCGGCATTGAGGGCCTTGATAGCGCCGCGCAGATCGGCCGCCCGCCCCGCTTCGGGGATGCCGGCGAGCAGTGCAGGATCGGTGAGCCGGCTGAGATAATGCCGGTAACCCTCATCCAGGCTGTCTTCCAGGTGGTGGACGAGTTGGGCGGTGGTGAGCTCGGGGTCGGCGGCAATCCGTTCGAGCAGCTCGGACAGTAACTTGAGGCCGGGTTGGTCGAGGGTCTTCCAGTCATCGTCCAGCTCGGCTAACTGCGCGGCCAGCCGCGGCTGTTGCAGGACCAGGGCGACCACCAGCCATTCCCGGGGTGGCCGTTTGTGGGGTTCCGGCGGTCCGGTGCGTCTCCTGCCGGCACCCGTGCCGGTATCGAGGCGGTTGCGGGCTACGCCCACCAGCTTGGCGAGGCGAGTGCCCAACATGTCACGAAATAGGCCGGCGGGGACTCGGTCCAGCAGGGGCTTGGCCAGGGTCGCCAAGCGGGCGCGGCCGTCCAGGCTGGACATGTCGACCTGAGCGGCGAGGCGGTCGAACAGAAAATCGGACAGGGGCGTCGCGGTATCTAGGTGCTGCTCGAATTCGGTGCGGCCTTGGCGCCGAATCAGGGTATCCGGGTCGTCGCCCTCGGGCAGGAATAGGAAGCCGATCTGCTGGCGGCCGGTGGCCAGCGGCAAGGCGGTCTCCAGGGCCTTCCAGGCGGCATCGCGCCCGGCGCGGTCGCCGTCGAAGCAGAATATCAGCTCCGGGGCGGCGCGCAGGAGCAGCCGCAGATGCTCGGCGCTGGTGGCGGTGCCCAGGGTGGCGACGGCATAGGTAATGCCGAATTGGGCCAGGGCGATGACATCCAGGTAGCCTTCGACCACCAGCAGGCGCTCGAGTCTACGCTTGGCCTGCTGGGCCTCATACAGCCCGTAGAGCTCGCGGCCCTTGTGAAAGACAGGGGTCTCGGGCGAGTTCAGGTATTTGGGCTTTTCGTCGCCGAGCACCCGGCCTCCGAAGCCGATGACTCGGCCCCGGCGGTCGCGGATGGGGAACATGATCCGGTCGCGAAAGCGGTCGTAGCGCCTGCCGTCCTGCTCGATTACGAGTCCGCCCTGGAGCAGGCGCTCGCGGACCTGGACGCTGCCGCCGAGGGTCCCGAGCAGGAAATCCCAGCCGGGTGGTGCGAACCCGAGCCCGAAGGCGGCGGCCACCTCCCCGCTCAGGCCGCGACCTTTGAGATATTCCACGGCCCGGGGAGCCGAGGGGTGTTGGCGTAGCTGGCGGCGATAGAGCTGAGCCGTTTGGTCGAGCAGGTCGTAGAGTGGACGCAGATCCGGACCTGCCCGGACACCCTCCCCATCGACAGGGATCTCCATACCGGCCTGTTGTGCCAGCTCCTCCACCGCCTCGCGGAACTCCTGGCGCTCGTACTCCATCAGGAAGCCGATGGCGCTGCCGTGGGCACCACAGCCAAAGCAATGGTAGAACTGCTTGTCGGGGCTGACGGTGAAGGATGGGGTCTTTTCGTCGTGAAACGGGCAGCAGGCCTGGTAGTCTTTCCCGGCCTTGCGCAGGGAGACCCGGCTATTGATGAGATTGACGATGTCGGTGCGGGCGAGCAGGGCGTCGATGAATTCGGGAGGGATCCTGCCGGCCATGGGTCAAAGCGAGCAGCAGCGGTAACCAGTACGGATGTTCTCAACTACCGATAACATCGAGCCGGAGCCTCAGGGAAAAGTTAGCCGCAAATAAACGCAAATGGCCGCAAATCGACGAAAACGGACCCGGAACCGTCATCAATGACGAGCTGATTATGATCGCTTTGTGTCTATTTGCGCTCATTCGCGGCAAACGAATCATTCCCATGTTATCGGTACTTCGGCACTGCTGTACTCGCCTCACAAATTACCAGCAGTGAAAAGCGGAGCTCGTAGGTTGGGCAAAGCCGGTAGGATGTGGTGAGCGCCTGCCTACCGCCCCAGGGATGCCTGCCTATGCCTGCCTGTGCGTCCCGCACGCAGACAGGCCAGTACGGCAGACAGAGGGCAGGTAGGCCGCGAACCGCATCTTTGGACGGCGGCGCGCCCAACAAATCATTTAAATATTAACCACCACCCGATAATCGCCTCCGTAGCTGTGAAGCGGTAGTGCCGTAGGATGCGGTGAGCGCGCTAGGTCTTACAGGATGGCACCACGAGGAGGCGCGAACCGCATCGATGGACGCCCGTAGCGAACCGCATCAACCCTCATTGCGCTCACATCGTCTTGTCCGCTCCAGCGGACGTAGCTCTTCTGTGCTGATAGGCATTGGCGGTTAGCCTACCGAGGCGCTTAATCGACGCTGGAGCGTCGGGATCTGCTCCCACGCTGGAGCGTGGGAGCCAGCCGAACCACAACTCACCAGCAGCGAAAAGCAGAGCGAGGAACGAGCGGTGCTTTTTCCTGCCCGAACGCACTCGCCTTGTTAAATATTTTCTATCTTTATGACAAGTGTGCCTGCCATCATATCGTGCAGACCTTGCTTCCTCTTTGTCCAGCCAACCATCATATATCCGATACCGAGGATTAACGCAGAGATGAATGATGCGAAGTACCGGCCTGTAGCTCTGCCAAAAGAAATACGATTGCCATTTTTATCGACAACCTTCAAGTTCACGACTTTTTTCCCGACCGACGCTTGCCATGATGATGAATGCAGTGCTGCAAAATAAATCCAGTACACGATTATATTGAGAATAGCATCCATCAGTTCTACCACCACTATCTCCATCTCATCAGTTGCGGGTGTCACTGCACGAAATAGAAACGAGATAAGTAGTACAGGGATAAGTAGAACCACTATATCAATAAAGGAAGCTCCTACCCGTATCCAGAACCCCCCAAATCGAGTTGCCCCGTTTATTTCATAATGCGTTTGTGTATTCATTACTATCTAATCCTCTTATTGAGACCTTGAAAAACGCTTTCTAGCAATTTTTCAAGACACAAAATCAAAACGGCAGGGCAGTCTCGTTCCCTACGGATACCTTAAGTTTTAAAGTGCCCGTGAAGAGTAGCAAGAGGAGACGTCAGCCCGCGAGGCGTTCCTTGACCAGCTTGCTGACGACGCCCATGTCCACCCGGCCTTGGGCCTGGGGTTTGATCCGACCCATGACCTTGCCCATGTCCTGCATGGAGGTGGCCGCTACGGCGGTGATGGCCTCGTCGACCAGTGCAATCAACTCGTCTTCACCCAGAGCCGCGGGCAGGTACTCTTGGCAGATACCAACCTCGTAGGCTTCCTGCTCGGCCAGATCTTGCCGGTTCGCCTTGGTGTATTGCTCACGAGCATCGCGCCGCTGCTTGACCAGCTTGTCGAGCACCGCCAGGACCTGGGTGTCGTCGAGCTCGATCCGCTCATCCACCTCCCGCTGCTTGATCGCGGCGAGTATGAGGCGGATGACGCCGAGTCGGCGTTTGTCGCCCGCCTTCAGGGCGGCCTTCATGTCATCCTGGATGCGCTGTTTGAGCATGGATGTATGCCCTGTGGAGTCCGGCTCAGTAGAGGCGATCCCAACGCCGATTCTCGCGCTGTAGCTTTTTGTGATGGCGCTTGACGGCGGCGGCCTTTTTGCGCTTGCGCTCCGCGGTGGGTTTCTCGTAGAACTCGCGGCGACGCACCTCCGCCAGGACGCCGGCCTTCTCGCAGGAACGCTTGAAACGACGCATGGCGACTTCGAAAGGTTCATTTTCCTTTACGCGGACATTGGGCATGAAACAGGTTTCCTCGTTTGGTCGCTCGTAATGGCTGAGATAAAGTAAAATATGATACTTGAATCGTTTGCAGCCTTGCAAAGGCGTTGCAAAGCAATCCTGAATGATTTGGCGCTGTTTGGGGAAGCGGACGTGTTGCGTTCGACGCACAAGGGCGCGCTGATCGTCTGCCAGGTCAGTACCGGCGTCGGTAGTGGTAAATTTTTAACTGATAGATTGGTTGATAGCGCCCGGAGGATGCGGTTCGCTACGGGCGTCCATCGATGCGGTTCGCGCCTCCGCGTGGTGCCATCCTGTAAGACCTACCGCGCTCACCGCATCCTACGGCACTACCGCTTCACAGCAGCAGCAATAGATATCCATCATGCGTGTGCTGGGCATCGAGACCTCGTGTGACGAGACGGGCGTGGGCGTCTTCGACGGCGACCGCGGTCTGCTCGCCCACGCCGTCTACAGCCAGGTGGAGATCCACGCCGAGTACGGCGGCGTGGTGCCGGAGCTCGCCTCCCGTGACCATGTGCGCAAGACCCTGCCGCTGATCCGGCAGGTCTTGCGTGAGGTCGGGCTGCCCAAGGAATCCATCGACGGCGTGGCCTTTACCGCAGGCCCTGGGCTGATCGGCGCCCTGCTGGTGGGGGCCGCTGTCGGCCGCGCCCTGGCCTGGGCCTGGGGCGTACCCGCGATCGGTATCCACCACATGGAGGGTCACTTGCTCGCCCCCATGCTGGAAACGCCGGCACCTACTTTTCCCTTTGTCGCCCTGCTGGTGTCCGGCGGTCACACCCAGCTCCTGGAGGCCGCGGCGATCGGCCGCTACCGCCTGCTCGGGGAGTCCCTGGACGATGCCGCCGGGGAGGCCTTCGACAAGACCGCCAAGATCCTCGGGCTGCCCTACCCCGGCGGTCCTGCCCTGGCGAGACTGGCGGAGCATGGGGACCCGCAGCGTTACCGATTCCCGCGGCCCATGACCGATCGTCCGGGACTGGATTTCAGCTTCAGCGGGCTCAAGACCTTTACCCTGAACACCTTGCAGCGGGAGACGGCACGGACCCATGATCCGGCACGGACCCGGGCCGACATCGCCCGCGCCTTCGAAGAGGCGGTGGTGGATACCCTGGTCATCAAATGCCGCCGCGCCCTGCGCCAATGCGCGAACAGGCGCCTGGTGGTGGCCGGCGGCGTGGGCGCGAATCGACGCCTGCGGGCGCGGCTGGACGCCATGGCGGCGCAGGAGGACGCTGAGGTCTTCTATCCGCGACCGGAATTCTGTACCGACAATGGGGCCATGATCGCCTACGCCGGCTGGCAACGGCTGCGCGCCGGTCAAGCCGAGCCCTTGGCTTTCAAACCCAGATCGCGTTGGCCCATGGAGGAGCTGCCGCCGGTTTGAGCGCTTGCCCGGCTTACGAGAGCGTAGGATGCGGTGAGCGCGGTGGTTCTGAGCCTGCCGGTCGGTGCGCGCACTCCCCGCGCAAACCGCATCAATGAATGGCTCGTGCCCAACACTCAACCGATTTGTTGAGCACACCGCCATCCTACGAATCACACGCATCGATGCGAATGTTCCTATAGGAACAAACAATCCGATTCGCGCCGATTCGCGTGATTCTTAAGTCAGCTTATGATTCGCTGGCCTTGGCCGGGACCCCGAGCCCGTAGGATGTGGTGAGCCGCCGGGCGCGGGACGCGCTCGGCGGCGAACCGCATCAATGGTGTGGTGAGCGTCTGCCTACCGCCCCAGGAGGGTGTCGCAAAAGGCACCGATCTCGCCCTTTGACCCCTCTCCCCAACCCCTCTCCCGGCGGGAGAGGGGCTTTTGCGACACCCTCCCCAGGGACGGGGCGGGCGGGCAGCGAACCGCATCTTTGGACGGTGGGCATGCCCACACTGGTTGGGCACGGGCCGTTCATTGATGCGGTTCGCGCCTCCTTGTGGTGCCAGCCTGTAAGACCTACCGCACTCACCGCATCCTACGGGCGATCAGGGCCTTTTTTCGGGATCGGTGAGCTTGGCCTCGGCACCGGACATCAGGTTCCGGATGTTGCTGCGGTGACGCCAGAACAGGCTCAGGCTGATGAGTAGCTGCATCCAGATCAGTAGGGGCTCCGGCCGGAAGATCCAGACCACGACCGGCGCCAGGGCCATGCTGACCAAGCCGGAGACCGAGGAGATCTTCAGCAACTTGGCGACGACCAACCAGATGGCAGCCACCGTAAGCCCGATGGGCCAGTAGAGTCCGAATTGTACCCCCAGCGCCGTCGCGACCCCCTTCCCCCCTCGAAACCCGAAGAACACCGGATACAGGTGGCCGAGGAAGACCGCCAGCCCGGTTGCCGCCAGCAACCCCGGGCCCGCATCGAGCAGTTGGCCGACCAACATCGGTATCAGTCCCTTGAGGCCGTCACCCAGGAGGGTGATGGCCCCGGCCCGTTTCCCGCCGATGCGCAGCACATTGGTCGCGCCGGGGTTGCTCGAGCCCTGGGTCCGCGGGTCCGGCAGGCCCATCAGCCGGCACACGATGATGGCACTGGAGACAGAGCCCAGCAGATAGGCACCGATAACGAGGAGTAGGTCTGCAATCATGGCATCCCATTGGAATCCCAATCCGGGTAGAGGTCAAGCCGACCGCCGGGCGATTCCGTACCGCTTGCGCGTACAGGTAGTGGTAATTTTTCAAAGCGCAGCGAGGGGGCTTGAGGAGAGGGGATCGAATCGGTTCCCGCTTAAAACTTACCTGCCGTCCACGCCATGTCGTCGTCGGTGTTCGGCCCAACCCTCGGGATGCTAGTATCTTGGGACATCCTTAGCCGGGCACCAAGAGGAACCCACATGGATATCGTCTTCCTGCGCGGATTGCGCATCGAGACCGTCATCGGTATCCACGACTGGGAGAAGGAGATCAAGCAGCCAGTCGTTTTGGATCTGGAGATGAGTACGGACGTAGCCAGGGCCGCGGCCAGCGATCGCATCGAGGACGCGCTTGACTACAAGGCCGTTTCCAAGCGCCTGAAGCAGTTCGTAGGCGAGAGTCGGGTCGAGCTGGTGGAGACCCTGGCGGAGCGCTGCGCCGGGATCATCCGTGACGAGTTCGGGGTGCGCTGGGTTCGGCTCAGACTCAACAAAATCGGCGCTGTTTCCGACGCCACGGACGTGGGCGTCGTCATCGAACGCGGGGCGCGCGGTTGACTCTGCGCAACGGCAGTCGATCGTCATGTCCCACGGTCAACCGCTCGATCCGAAGCGCGAACGTCCTGCTACCGCACCTCACCTCCGTGGTGAGGCCACTCCTACATCGCAGGATCCCCATGGAAAATTCAGCCGCAAGGCGCGTTGCTGGATCAGTATCGGCAGCAATCAGGATCGGGAACGCTGTATCCGGGGTGCGGTGCACGCCCTGCGCGCACGGTTCGGGAGATTGGTCTTGTCTTCCGTATATGAAAGCGAGGCGCTTGGCTTCGATGGCCAACCCTTCTTCAATCTGGTTGCCGGATTCGATTCCGGCAAGCCGGTAAGCGTGCTCCTGGCCTCCTTGCGCGCCATCGAAGATGGCTTCGGGCGCGTCCGTGGTCCGAACAAGTTCGCGCCTCGGACCCTGGACCTGGATCTGCTGACCTACGGGGGTCTCGCCGGAACGATCGACGGCTGTACCCTGCCCCGAGACGAGATTCTGTACCACGCCTTCGTACTGGGCCCCTTGGCGGAAGTAGCCGCTCAGGAGCGCCATCCGGCCAGTGGCCGTTGCTATGGGGAACTCTGGCGGGCCTTTGAAAAATCCGCCCAGCCCCTGCGGCCGGTTGCCTTTGAGTTCTGATTTATTGCTGGAGCGTCCTGCCGCCGTCGACCGTGATAATCTGGCCGGTGATGTAATCGGCGTCGCGGACCAAGAATATCAGGGCGCGGGCGATATCCATGGGCGTACCGGTACGTTTGAGGGCCGTGTGTGCGAGTATCTCCTCTTTGGCGCCCTCGCCTAGCGCCTGCTCGGGCCATAGGATGGCCCCTGGAGCGATGCCGTTGACCCGCACCTGTGGCCCCAGCTCCCGCGCCAGGGCCTTTACCATCATGGCGTTACCCGCCTTGGCAATGGAATAAATGGGATAGCCCTTCAGGGGCCGCTCGGCATGGATATCCACCAGATTGACCACACAACCGGAGGCGGCACGCAGCAGGGGCGCGGCCGCCTTGGTCAGGAAGAAGGGCCCCTTGAGGTTGGAGCCCATGAGGTCCTCCCACTGTTCCTCGCCAGTGTCGTCGAAGGGTGTCGGGTAGAAGCCGGATGCGTTGTTGACCAGCACGTCCAATCTGCCTCGGAAGGCACGGACCCGCTCGATCAGGCCAGGAAATTCATGACAAAGGTTGAGATCGGCCCGGTGCAGTAGCACGGAATCGGGTCGGGACAGCGTCAGCTCAGCCTCGAGGGCCCGGGCGGCGGCCTCCGAGCCCCGATAGTGGAGGACCAGGTCCATGCCATGCGCGTGCAGGCTGCGCGCGATCTGGGCACCGATGCGGTGGGCGGCGCCGGTGACTAGTGCAACCTTTCCCGAGAGTGTTGCTGCGTTTTGCGTCACTTGGAGTAATCCTGAATTATTTGGTGTTGTCGGGAGGGAACAGATCCCTCCTGCGTCGGGACAGGGTTTGACGGGTTGCGTTGCGACGCCCAACGGCTCGTTGGTCTACGGCCAGGCTAGTGCCAGCGTCTTAACGCAACCTACACCTAGATTACCCCCGCGCTACCGACCCGCACGGCCTCGCGTTAAGTGTCGGTTGGGTTAGGCGCGCGGTTCGATCCCGAAGTACAGTGACAGGGCTGAACGCGCCCTAACCCAACACGCCGGACTGGTCCCAACGCAGGAGGGATCTTTTCCCACAACCAACGCCAAATAACCCCGGACCGCGCCCGGACCGGCACGCCGCCGAACGCGGCGTAACACAACCCAACTGAATTACTTGGCGCTGTTTGGGAGACCGGACTACGGCAATCCCGCTATACTCCTTCGTCGTCGGTGAGATCGATCCCGGTCGCTTAAGGAGAAGGAATACAGCATATGCCACTTTGCTTATCAATGCGCGGATCACTCCGAAACCCTACCTGCATCCGCATCATCTTGGCGATCTTGGCCGCTGTTCATGTCGCCATCGTGTCTTCGATTCTAGTGGAAGACCGATCCGTTATCTGGCCGCTGCACCACGATACCATCTACTGCTACGGTCGCGGGGCCGATTTCTATGCGGTTTACCACGCGGGGGTCAACACCCGTCGCGGGATGAACCCATACATACCAAACAACGATGGAGTAACACCCTACCACTATCCCTTTCGCTATCTTCCTATTGTGGCACTGGCCGCCCAAGCACTCACGTATCTGACTCCCAACACGGCTTATCTCCTATGGATTCTGCTGCTGGAAGGACTCCTGGTGCTGCTTCTGTTCATAGTATGGCGCAGCATATCCGACCCGGGGTACCGTCTCGCAACGGTAGCATTACTCCTTGTCAACAGTCCCTATTTCCTTGAGCTCCACATGGGCCAATTTACCTTTGCTGCGGTCGCATTGTGTTACCTGGGACTTGTCCTCCCGGCTGGTTCGCTTCTGTTTACGCTATCAGTCCTGCTCAAGCCGTTATCTCTGGCTGTCTTGCCTGCCATCGTACGCGAACGGCGCTACTGGTTTACCTGCCTGTTCGCCATCGCCTGCCTGCTCCTGGTTTCAGTCCCGTATTTCATTCATCACCCGGAACAGGGGATCGGCTTCGTCAAAACCAACTTCCTCCCAGGAGTAAGGCTCCATACCGGCAACTGTGGGTTGGTGTACCTTATGGAGCTCCTCGCAATTGATGGAGACATAGCGCTGCTTCATCAGCACTGGGGATTAATGCATGTGTTTCGATTCCTGGTGCTGGCTGCCACGGCTCTACTCGTATTTCATTCCCGAGCGTCAAGGGTAGGTGTCGGCGTATCTGCGCTCCTACTTGCCCATTTCCTCACCTATCAGGACGTATGGGAACACCATATGACCGGTGTCTGTGTCGTGGCTGCTGTGCTGATGACAGTTCCCGATTGCACTAGGTTGAGATATGTTGCAGTTCTATTTTGTCTACTGCTGTTGGCGCTGCCGACTCCCTTTGGGCTAGTGGACATAGTAAAGGACCCGTCAATGTTCGATCCAAAGGGGCAGTGGCCCCGCTATGCCTTTTACATCATAGCGCTACCGAAGGTCTTACCGACCCTGGCCTTGTATGCAATCGCAATGAGCGAGGTCTTCCGCGGCGGCTTTAGGACACCACGGGAAGCGATACGGAATGCACTGACCAAGGCACCCGCCCGTTAGCGATCCTGAATGATTTGGCGTTGTCCGGAGGATCTGACTACACCTACATTACCCCCCACGCGGACCTCGCTTTGGGTGTAGGTTGCGTTTAAGCCGCGCGAGAAAACGCTTAGGAGGCACGGCATCGAGCACGGCGTAACCTAACACAAGGCTATCCAAGCGCGTGCTGCCAAGATGCAATATCCACCCGCCCAAATCCCTGCACCGGACGCAGTCGCAGCCGAGCACAGCCGACGGCTCTTAGATTTGATCCGGGACGAGGCGGCGGCCCGCGGCGGGCTCCTGCCCTTCGATCGCTACATGGAGTTGGCCCTTTATGCCCCCGGTCTCGGCTACTATGTCGCCGGCACCCCCAAGCTCGGGCCCCACGGGGATTTCACGACCGCTCCCGAACGCTCACCCCTGTTCGGGGCCTGTATCGCCGCGCAGTGCCGGGAGGTGATGGAGGCTCTGGGGGAAAGGGAAGAGGACGGGGACATCCTGGAATTCGGCGCCGGCTCGGGGGCCCTGGCCGCGCAGATACTGTCCTCCCTCGCGGACGCCGCGACCTTGCCTCGTAACTACCTCATCCTGGAACTCAGCCCCGAGCTGCGCGCGGATCAGCAGCGCCTGCTCGCGCAGCAGGTACCGGAGCTGCTGGCGCGCGTGCGCTGGCTCAACCGCCTACCGACCCAATTGCGAGGCTGCATCCTGGCTAACGAGGTACTCGACGCCATGCCCGTGCACCGCTTCCGCATCGGCGCGGACGGCAGGCCCCGGGAGCTGTGCGTAAGGCCTGCGCCGAACGGCCTGGAAGAGGTCGCCGCGGAACCCATCCGCCCGGAGCTCGCGACGACCCTAGGCCCGCTTCAGGATCAGGGGTTGGCGGTCGATCCCGGTTATGAATCCGAGCTTAACCTGCGCCTCGCCCCCTGGATCCGAGCCTTGGCGGAACCATTGAAACGGGGGCTGATCCTGCTCATCGACTACGGTTATCCGCGGGCCGAGTATTATCGCAGCGACCGCCGCCGCGGCACCCTGTTGTGCCACTACCGCCACCGCGCCCACCCGGATCCCTATCTGTATCCCGGCCTCCAGGACATCACGGCCCATGTGGACTTCACCGCCGTTGCCGAGGCAGGGGTCCGAGCCGGGCTGCGCATCGCAGGCTTCACTACCCAGGCCCATTTCCTCATCGGCTGCGGTCTCGACCGCTTGCTGGTTCAGGTCGCCGCCGGCCCGGACGCCATGGATGCGATGCTCGGCGCCAAACAGCTGGTCCTACCCTCGGCCATGGGCGAACGCTTCCAGGTGATCGGACTGGACAAGGGATTGGCTATGGATTGGATCGGTTTCTCCTTTCGCGATCTGCGTGATCGGCTCGGTTGCCTAGAGCCTGTCTGGCTTACGCGTTCGTAGCAAGAGAGCGAGGGGTCGCGGCAGATTTTCCACTCGATGAGGCTATAAGCTAAGCCTATTTAACGAAAGCGAGCAGGAAATCCGACCGGACGCCTCGCTTCCGCATCTCTCGATTCTGCAAGCAGAACAGCCGTATACCAGACAGGCCCTTAGAGGCTGTCTAAAAACTAATATATTGATTTCAAAGCGGTAGGCTGGGTCGAGGAACGAGACCCAGCAAGCCAGACTTGCCCGTAAACGCTGGGTTTCGTTCCTCAACCCAGCCTACCCTCTACTTTGGCCTATGGCCC
>NZ_FLUY01000301.1 GCF_900092655.1 Candidatus Thiosymbion oneisti | reverse complement strand
TTGGCTCTTTATGGATTCCGGACTGCTTTGGAGTGCGCCGGCAAAGCGGCGCAGCCGCATCGAACCTCAGCCACGGGGGATACCAGCGG
>NZ_FLUY01001457.1 GCF_900092655.1 Candidatus Thiosymbion oneisti | reverse complement strand
ACAACAGACAAGGGGCAGGCCGCGAACCGCATCTTTGGACGGCGGCGTGCCCAACAAATCATTTAAATATTAACCACCACCAGAACACGAGATTTGGTTTGTTCGCATTCAGGGGATTTTGATCCGCAAATGAATGCAGAATGGACGCAAATCGAATTTATCGAGGAATAGTACAGGATTCCCAGGATTAACAAGAACTTGTATCTAAAATGCAAGAATCCTGTGTAATCCTGTAAATCCTGTCCGATTAGGGTTGCGCGACAAATAACCCAGACCGTGCCTTAATAATGGCATTGGGCTGGAGTGTGGGGGCCAGCACTCCTGCAACAGCTAACGACCGGTAGCCGGCGGCTGGCAGCCGGTAGCCTACTTGCTGTTCTTCGCACCTTTCGCCGCATCTTCCAGCGCTTGTAAGCCTGCGGTTATCCCTGTTAAAGACACTGGGATGCTGTATTTCTTGCCGTTGGTAAGGCTGTAACCGATGTTTGCCTGCTTCCCTAACTTAAGGTTTTTTCGGAGTTTCTTCGATATGGGGAAGATGGCCAGACAACCCTCGGATCGGCAATGATGGAAGGGGTGGGTGTTGGATTTTACCTCGTCCACGCCGAACTCGATCCCCGGCATGAGCATGACTTCCAAAGGAGTTCGTATTGCGATCAGCAGGCGCGACGGCTTACCTGAAAACTGCAGGACAACACTTATCAGCGGTTTTTCTTTATTCTCCTCGAGAAAAACCCGTTGCATGAGGAAACAGGGAGCACTTTCCGGACATTGCAACGCCCAGTCCCCATGAGCCTCTACCTTGGGCGGCTGTGGTTGGGCCTCTGCGTCGGCCGATTGTGGTTGGGCCTCTGCGTCGGCTGGTTGTGGTTTAGCCTCTGCGTCGGCTGGTTGTGGTTGAGCCATCTCTTCGCCGGCGCCGGCCAGGGGCCAGGTCAGTGATAGCAAAAGAGCCATACTTACAAATTTTCGGGTCATCATCTCGTAGCTACCAAATCTTGGGAAACTCGCCGGCCGCGCTGTGGGCGACCTCCGCGAGTGTCGTTTGTCCATCCATCTCGGGAGACAGAAGGTGGTCCTCGACCAGCCCCCGGTCCCTGAGTATTTGAACCGCAAAAGCGTACAGGGTAAAGCCTCAATCACCGTTGCTTCCAGCTTCCGGTCACCGGTCACCGGTCACCGGCAGTGTAGCAGTGTGGAATAGTCTGCGCCCGGTGGTTTTTTAAGCTGTTTCGACTCTAATTTCGGCTGCTGTTTAAACGCAACCGACTCCTTCGGGAACTGTCGAAGTGGAACCGTCCGGTCGAGTCGTCCTGGAGCAGCTTCCGTTTCGCACGGGGCTATGGTCGAGGTACTGGTCGTTGATCAGAGCCCCGAGACCGGAGAGGTGGAAAGCTGGCGCGCACTTTTCAAGCACATCCAGGGCTTGCCTCAGTCCCGATCGATCACTGATGAGGATATCATCAAGGAGATCGACGCCTATCGGAACGGTCGCTGAGGGTCGTAATCGACACCAGCGTGCTGGTGTCCGCCGCGATTCGCGACCGGTTGCCCGAGCAGGTGCTGCTGTGGTGTGTCGCTCAACCCGGACTCGATTGGCTCGTCACCGCGGAGATCCTGGAGGAATATGTCGAGGATGATCGAAAGGGTCGATTCGAGTCTGGCCCTGTTATCCGATCCGTCCGAAGAGGCATTCCCATTGACTTCCGTATCCGCCGATCGTGGGCGCGTCACGGCACGCGTTCCGATCCAGGTCCGGGAAACCCTGGAGATGGCTGCAGGCATCGTGGGTGCCACCGTGAACCAGTTCATCGTACAGACGGCGTTGTGCGAGGCCGAACGCGTCATTGAACAGGAGCGCGTCATCCGGCTATCCGCACGCGACGCGGAAGCATTCCTGCGCGCGCTCGACGCCCCCCCGCCGCCGAACGACGAATTGACGGCGGCCCTCGAAGACTACCTGACGCGACGCGATGATCAGACTGGAACCCTTGACTGGAGACCACGACAGAAACGCGTTTGACTGCGGCATCGAGGCACTCGATAAGTGGTTGAGGCAAATCGCCTTACAACACCAGCGTAAGGGAATCTCGCGCTCCTTCGTCGCGGTTCCAAACGATGACCAATCAGTTGCGGCATTCCGCAATGCCGGCTATGAAGGTGTCGGTGCCGACAGCATTCTCGGCTTCTATGCCATGGCTTCGGCCCATGTCTCGATCGGCGATCTCCCTGCCGGTGTAGTGAAACGATATCCACGCCGGATCCCTGTCACGCGGCTGGGTCGTTTGGCGACCCGGATCGATATGCAGGGTCAGGGGTTGGGGCGACTGCTGTTGGCCGATGCCGTGAATCGCGCAAAGGGCGCGGCTCAGGCTGTCGGCAGCGCCGGCATCATCGTGGACGCCAAGCGCAACCGAGCCTCGCGGTTCTACCAAGCCTTCGGGTTTAGACTCTGTGAGGATCAGCCGCTGATACTCTATTTGCCGATGTGGTCCCGCAAGTGACGGCCCGCAACTCGGAAGGCACATCCCCATTCGATCTCTGGCGAGCCCGATCGGTGCCAACGGCTTCGGTTTTGTACGAGCGATCAAACCAGAAATCCTAATGCCAGGCGACCGGCAGATCGCGGAGGGTGGATTTCGGGGGGATACTTCAGGGTCTATCCCTGAGGTATCCCCCCATTATTGCAATCTAAAACAACGAGTTATGGAGCGAATGAGCGGCCACGATGCCCTCATGGCTCGTTCCCACGCTCC
>NZ_FLUY01001141.1 GCF_900092655.1 Candidatus Thiosymbion oneisti | reverse complement strand
GGCTTACTCGATTTCTATCGGCGCCGACGCAAGCTCTGCTACTGAGGCCGTTGACACTAACTTAATGGCAGTGACGCT
>NZ_FLUY01000921.1 GCF_900092655.1 Candidatus Thiosymbion oneisti | reverse complement strand
CAGAGAACACAGAGAACACAGAGAACACAGAGAACACAGAGAACACAGAGAACACAGAGAACACAGAGAACACAGAGAA
>NZ_FLUY01000925.1 GCF_900092655.1 Candidatus Thiosymbion oneisti | reverse complement strand
AGGCTGGGGTGAGGAACGAACCCCAGCTTTGGTTGTTGCTGGGTTTTGGCCGTCCCTGGCCGCAACCCAGCCTACGGTCTATGATCCTTTTTTAGACAGTCTCTAAGCGCTTTACCGCGGCGGAGGCTATCAGGCAACTTCGAGGCCATGCAGGGAAACTACGAACCACGCGAATCGGCACGAATCGATTTCGCGAAGATTCGCATGATTCATAGTTTTCTGATAGGACCAGCCTCGTCCTTGCCAGGTTACCTGGGCTTGGCTAAAATTGTTGAGTTTTAGCTTTGAAATTCTAAGATTTTTCGTCCTTAAGAAGGCGGTGTGTCATGTCCAAAGTTTGTCAGGTAACCGGCAAGCGGCCACTTACCGGTTGCAACGTTTCCCATGCTCATAACAAGACCAAGCGACGGTTTTTACCCAATCTCCACTATCATCGCTTCTGGGTGGAAAGTGAGAAACGCTGGGTACGTCTGCGCGTATCCGCCAGCGGAATGCGCATTATCGACAAGCAAGGCATAGACCAAGTGTTGTCCGAGCTGCGCGCCCGCGGCGAGAAAGGTGTGTAAGGAGTAAAACCCCATGGCCAAAGCAGCACGTGAAAAGATCCGGCTGAATTCCAGCGCCGGTACGGGTCACTTTTACACCACGACCAAGAACAAGCGTAATCAGCCCGGCAAGATGGAGATCAAGAAGTTCGATCCGGTAGCGCGTAAGCATGTCCTTTACAAGGAAGGCAAGATCAAGTGATCGGTGTTTTCCTGTCATCTTAAGAAAAAACCCGCCGCCGGCGGGTTTTTTCTGATTTTATCCGCAGATCTGGAAAGGACTTCGATAAGACGGGGATACCGCTGTGAATCTGGGGTAGCATCGAGGACGGCCACGAGCTCGTCAGCGGGATCGCGGAGGCTCTCTTAACGTTCGACAAGCCGCAATTGCTGCGGCAACCACAAGCCTTCCAGATCGATAGACACCGCCTCGAACGGCGGTACGCGAACCTGGTCAGCGCCGGCAAAGCGACCGACTTCAATCCAGGTATTGCCATTGAGCCGGTAGACCTCCAAGGTACGCTCGACCGGATCAGTTAGCCACGCATACTGCACACCGTAACGCGCATACAGTGGCATCTTGTCCTTACGATCCTTCCGTTTGGTGGATGGAGAGAGGATCTCGCAGACCCAATCAGGAACCACCTCGACCCGGTGGCCCGTGGGAAGTATCGGCATACGCTCCCGGTGCCAGCCGGCCAGGTCCGGCACGGCCACCTCGACATCACGCACGAAATGCACTTCGGGCTCAGGGAAGATCCACCACCCACCGGGACCATCGATGCCGTCACCGTAGCTGCGGCCAATCGAGCGGTCGAAACGAGCGGCAACGTGAGCATGTGGGATTGCGGGCCGCGGTTGGGTGTGAAGTTGGCCGTTCAGAATCTCACCGACTACCCCCTCGGGCAGGGCCTCCAGGGCCTCGTAGAGGGTTGGTTGGTGTGTGGGTACTGGTTGTGGCATGGTTTTTCGAGCTCTGCGCTTCTGCGCTAATTCTATCCTACAATTCGTCCATGCTGTTCTCAGCAAGCGTGAGCCGAGCCAACCATTAGCAAGCCCTGGTTACGGAGCATGAGCCCATTGGCACGGAGCGTAAGCCGAACGTCCTGTCCATTGCCAGTGAGCGTGAGCCCGAAGTGATGGCTGTTTGCGAGCCAAGGCGTTAGCGTTGGCGAGCCGCTACAGATAGCAACCTTCCATAATCGTTAGCAGTCCCCAATCCATAAAGAGCCAACAAAACAATCTGTGGGAATCTGCGTAATCTGCGGATTGGAAAAATGCCTTCTCGGGCAGCACCAAACAACGTCAGACAACTATGGGAATCTGCAAATTGAAAATAGCTTAGAGGCTGTCTAAAAACTAACCTATTGATTTTCTACTGGCATTGATTTTCGGCTGGCTCCCCACGCTCCAGCGT
>NZ_FLUY01000920.1 GCF_900092655.1 Candidatus Thiosymbion oneisti | reverse complement strand
CTCTGTGTTCTCTGTGTTCTCTGTGTTCTCTGTGTTCTCTGTGTTCTCTGTGTTCTCTGTGTTCTCTGTGTTCTCTGTGTTCTC
>NZ_FLUY01000919.1 GCF_900092655.1 Candidatus Thiosymbion oneisti | reverse complement strand
AGTCAGGCTTAGTTTTCTCGTTCCCAGGCGCTGCCTGGGAACCAGAGACCGGGAGCGGGGCTGTTGCGACACCCTCCGTGGGGAGAGTGTCGCAAAAACGGTGGCGTCAGCTGCCAGGCTGTGAAGTTTAAACCACAGAGGACACAGAGAACGCAGAGCATTGGCCGCTTCCTTTCTCTGTGTTCTCTGTGTTCTCTGTGTTCTCTGTGTTCTCTGTGTTCTCTGTGTTCTCTGTGTTCTCTGTGTTCTC
>NZ_FLUY01000918.1 GCF_900092655.1 Candidatus Thiosymbion oneisti | reverse complement strand
ACGCTCGTTCCCACGCTCCAGCGTGGGAACGGCAGCTTGTCCGCTCCAGCGGACGCGGCTCTTCTGTGCTGATCGGCGTTGGCGGTTAGCCTACCGAGGCGCTTAATCGACGCTGGAGC
>NZ_FLUY01001124.1 GCF_900092655.1 Candidatus Thiosymbion oneisti | reverse complement strand
AATCATGACTGAAAACCCCTTTGATTGATTTTGTAGATGAGTTATTCTACTCTAGCATTTAAAAAATACCACTACCCAAGTCAAATAAAGTGGGTGTCCTTTTGGTCCTTTTGGTCGGGAGGGTGGGTTAATCACCTGCCCTTACCTGATTAGGCACGTCAACCTCGATGAGTCGTTCTACTGGAACACGAATTTCTTCCTTCGTTTTCTTGCCATGTACATAGATTTGATCGAATTCTTGTTCAATTGCTTTTATAGTATCTGCTTTAAAATATTGTTCGCCGCAATACTCACATTGTTCACATGGGACTTCGTTAACAATAAGATATTTATTGTCATATGTGTATGTGTATTGAACATTCACTTGCCTGAAATTCTTGTTCCCGCAAAAGTGACAAATTTTTCGCATAAATTAACCTCGTTCGTAGATAGTTTTAAATTTCGGTGGAGTTGGAACATATACGGTTACTATGAGCAAATCGTTCTCTATTTTAGCACACACTACATGAATCGGTTTTCCCTGGTCAGTGAATCCGGCAACCAAACAACTTTCTCCCCGTCTGGTATCTTTGTACTCTTCTTATTATTCTTCCATTTAATATAGCTTCTTCGATTTCTGTTATTACAAGATTGTCGTTTTTCCTTTCTTGATCGCCATGCCGTAAAAGATAATACTGACTTTTCCCGACTTTATCTTGTATCCATTTCAATTCGAGCATAATTCATTATCTACAGAACAGTGATGTCGTTTAAGATTTCGGGAACCCCATGTTGCTCCCGGATGCCCGTGCTTATCCAAGGGCGGTCTTGTAAAGGGTATATCCTGCTGTGTACCAGGCACGCTCGTCCGGTCAGAACAGCGACCGCAGATTCAGCTCGATGTCGGGCAGCGCGGCGATGCCGACACACGACAGATCCTGCACCCGAAACTTCGTCTTATACTTCCCGCTTTCCGGGTCCCGGTGTACATCCAGTTGTCTTCCTGCCACATCGACGAGCCAGACCTCCGGTATCGCGAAGCGGGCATAGAGGGGGAGCTTGCGGTCACGGTCGTAGGTGAGGGTGCTGTCCGCTACCTCGACCAGCACCAGGATGTCTTCCGGTCCGGGGTGGACCTGTTCGTAGAAGTCTTCCCGCCAGCGCAGCAACGCCAGGTCCGGTTGGGGGGCCGAGAAATCGCCGAGCAAAATAGGATCTTGTGCCGAGACGATGGCCTGGTCACCGATTATCCGGGAGAAGGACCGGATGAGGCGTTTGACTTTACTGGAGTGTGGAGGACCGATGGGGGGCATATCGAAGAGCTCGCCTTCTATCAGCTCACAGCGTGCCTCGGGATCCAAGACATCTGTCTCGCCCATGCGGAAGTATTCCCGGACGGAGATCGGGTGGTGTTGTGGGAGCTGAGCCACCGAGTTAAGCATAGTGAGGGACCTGGCACGGATGCTCTCAATTACCGGTAACATTGATGGAGTGGAATCTTCACCGGTTGAACCATAGGTTGGGTTAGGCGCGTGCTGCTAGGTTGGTATGTGCCGAAGAGGTTGCACGCGCCGTAACCCAACATACCATGTTGGGGTTCGTTCCTCACCCCAATCTCGGTATAATGATTTTAAACCATATTTTTTAGATAATTCTTTTAATATAGGCATGATTTCGATTCGATGGTTATCATTTGCAATCGATATACTTCAGAAATTGAACTTGGCCCCTTTTCCTGCTTTTCCCAGCAGCCAATAGCCACCTCCGTCGGGTGGCTGCCATCCCTGGCCTTATCCGACCTACGCGGGCAGGCAAAACAGGACGACCGACTCAATCCTCCCTTACTGCCGAAAAAGCTTATGCGTAGGCATACACTGGCGCGTGCTTTATCGGTTCCGCACGTTGCTCTATAAGTTTCTCAAGATGACGGATTATCTCTGGGGCTAGCAGTATATCAGAACACACGTCGCAGACCTCAGCAGGTACATTCTCAAAGATAAGTACTGTCTCTCCACGCTTGACCGTATGTACGATTAGACGATGCTCGTAGTGCCCAGGACATCCTTGGATGCTGCAGTTCATTATCTTTGGCCTCTGGTAAAAGGATCAACCCATTTTGGAAGTTTGGGTTCGTATACAGTTATGATTATTGCCAGATCGAGAGCCGTTGTACAGACTACATGCAAGTATCTGCCCGTGCGGGTTTGACCGCAGACAAGACAGCAGGCACCTCTTTTGTGTTCTGGATAGTTCTCCACAACTGTCGCCTGAAGCAGCACGCTCACTACATCGTCCAGCGAAATATGTTCCTCGACCATTTCCTGATGCGCATGGACAGTAATACGCATCAGCTCTTCTTCTGCTTGCTGTCGTAAGCGAGCTACTATCGCTTCCAAACTATGAATGGGAACATCGGACATATGTAAATCCTTCAGCAGTCTTAAAGCCAACTTCAGTAGGCCCTAACGCCAGCTAGGGCAGCAGGGCTTTGTGGTTCGCCGCCAGCAACAAAGTGGGGGTCCTTTTTTTCTCCGTTTTTTTCCCTTTTTTCATAGGCCGTAGGCCATTGACATTCAATGGCGCATCGCCTGTGAGGAAATATACGCGATTAATCCGATGAGCATAACGGCTAACAACACAATGATAATTTCCATTTCAAAGCCCTCTTACGTCTCTTTATGTCGGAAATGATCTTTCTGTTTACAAAAAGGGAAAGGGGTCAGGTCTTGACCTGTGCCTTCAAGGGTGACGGATCAAGACCTGACCCCATTTCCTCGGGCTGACCCCTTTATGCCAAACCCTTTCAACCCTATCACGCTGCCTGCTTGTCTACAAACACCGCTCGCGCAGCCTGGATACCACGCAGGTACTTGGCCTGACGCCGCGCGCAAAGATTCACCAGCGATGCCGGCGCACCGACCGCCGTTCCGAACGCCTTGAGAAGACGCTCGGAATAGCCGATAAACTGCTCCCCATCGATGCCCAATCGCGTGAGGATCTTGGGCTCTCGCGCCTCGATATATCCAGACTTATCCGCGCGTAATGCGCGGCCCGTCCAATCGACCAGCTCCAGGTAGTCCTCGAAGGCAAACGGCACTGCCCAAGGAGTCCGCGCAGTGGCATCAAAGGGCATCAGCGGGGCTTGGGGTAAGATCTGCGTCTCAGCCTCCGGTCGTAACCGCTCCCCGTCGAGTGCTGTGTCAGGATCTTTAACGGTTGCAGTCTCCTGCGAACCGGTATCGGACCCGACCTCCTCCGGCAAGCCGACGACACGCTCCTGAATCGAGGTGTAGTCCGAAGTCTCCGGTGTCTCGGCCAGCCCCGCCCGGACCGGATTCAGATCCACATAAGCCATCGCTGCCAACAACGCCTTCTCATCAAGCAACGCCTGGCTCTTGAAGCGACCCTCCCAAAACCGCCCCTTCACCCCATCCTCGGCATTGGCCCGGCGGGCGATATGCTCGTTGAGGGTACGCATGAACCAGGACAAATCGTGCAACCGCCCTCGGTAGACCTCGGCCAGCGCCTCGACCTTGGTGATCTCCGCCTGGGTCATCCCCGCTCGTGACGCTGAGAGATAACGTGTTACCAACACTGGCCCGGTAAAAAGCCCCGTCCAGCGTCTTAGTACCTCCTCGATCGACCACCCCAAGGCCCGTTCCCGGTCGATACGCACCACCATGTGATAGTGGTTACTCATCACCGCATAAGCGGCCACATCGATGGCAAACAGAGCGGCTAACTGCTGCATGTGCTCGACGATCCAGCCACGGCGGTGATCGAAATTCATGCCTGAGAATTGATCCTGGAAACAAAGTGGGTGTCCTTTTATCTAGGTGTCCTTTTATCTATAGGTCAGAATTCAGAAATCAGCGTCCCCAGCATGCTACCCATGTAGGCGTTATAGATGTCGCTGTGTGCCTTTCCGCCTGTACCTAGCACCTCATACTTGATCAGACTGTTGGCATTGATGTAGATCACCTGCTTTTCCTGGCTTGCGGCGTCTCCTTCGGGCGTCAACTCACCTTTCTCGGAAGCTGTGTAGAAGGCGAAATGGTGTTTATACCTGGGATCGGAGGCGCGCTCATAACCCTCCTCTGCCCCCGCGTAGTTTGCGCCAGTGATCAGATTAGCGATAGGGGTGGCCTTGTCGTGTTCGGACCATGTCAGAGCCACTCTGCCACGCAGGTTCTTGTAATTGGCATAGGGCGCTCCCTCCCGCCCCTTTTTGCGCTCGGCCAGGAACCGGTTCATACTGAAAGCGCCCTGCAGACCAATAACCAAATCTAGTCCATCCTGTAAATCCACAGGGGGATTTAGAACGGCGCCGCTGAATGCCGCCCGGGTCATGAGACGCGCACCCAGGCTGTGCCCGATCGCAATGATCTTAAATGCCGGCCAGGTATTCGCGGATGCGCGCGTCCGTAAGTCCGAGAGGTGCCAGTTGATCAGTGCATTAGCCCAAACGAAGCCAATCTCGTCGGCATCATTTGCTTTGTTCCCTAGGCTAACCATAGGGACATTCCATTCTGAGGGCCAGGTAACGGCAATATAGAGGGGCTTGAATCCGTTGCTCTGACTGATCAGGATGTTGCCAAAAATGCTGTTAAGGTTGCGGACCGCCTTTTCTTGCGCGGTATTCCAACCCATGCTGCCCACAACCACGTGGGTATAGGGTTGGCCTTCTTCGTGAGCCACGGCAAGTTGCTCGGCCAGGACACCTTCCAGTTTCTCCAGCGCTTCCCACGAGCGAGCATACAGACTGTCGGTCTTCATGGTCCACGTAGGATGGCTGGGCCGCCGGTCGTCTTTGCAGTCTGTGCAGTAGGAATCATACAGAAACAGGTTCTTGATATAGGGAATTGGTAAACTGTCGTCCAACTTGGCCTGCACGAGATGCGAAATAAAGGTTCGTTTGCCGTCATTTAGGCGCGCGGCCAGATGGCGGGTGTTCTCCGGGTCAAATCCGGCTGGGTCACTGTTGAGATGTGGATCGTCAGTCAGCGGCTGAACGCCGAGGGTTTCTCGTTTGGACTTTTCGATACCGATGATGAAGCCTTCCATACGGAGACCAAAGCCCTGCGGCTCATCGGCCACCACGTGAAAGCTGCGATCCAGATCGGAATCGGTACCGAGTTTCTCCTCTTGAGGTTCCAGGTAGTTGCCGCCGTTGACACAGGCTGACAGCAATGTTCCTGTCATAAATAGCGTGAATAGCGTGATCCTGAATCCACGTGCAACCTGGTGAACTTTTGCCATATTCATTGAAAGTACTCCAAAACTGATGGCTGCTCTTAGCGCTTAACTGCCGCCAACGTGCAATAAACAAAGTGGGTGTCTTTTTATTGCTCTACAAAGTGGGGGTCCCTTTATTATTTTTTAAGAGGTTCTCTGTGGGTCCGTGTCGAAAGGCAGCTGGAGGGAAAAGATGTCATTTCTTGCCACTAAACAAAGTGGGTGTCCTTTTTTTGTTGGGACACCGAATAAAAGGCGGGATGCAGCTTTCCCGCCCTACGAGCTAAAGTTAGCCAATCACTGACCAAGTATTCACATCGATTGATTTATTTATATTGTCCTTTCTTTTTCTACCTTTTAGGTTCACATTTATTACGTCATCTGTGAATTCAATAATCCCATAATTGTTGTTACTCTTTCTGCTTAGCCCTCCCCTATTTCTAGCTACAGCAGAAGAAATAACCTCAAAAAAACCATCATGCGTGCCTATAAAACGATTTTTGTGGATATCCCCTGACAAAACTATTACATTCCCCCGGTCTTTAAATAACTTTACCATCGAATCATATTTTTCGCCATATTTATCCAATCGTTCACCACCTTTTGTAAGGCAACTTCCAGAACAAACAACGGTAAACTTTTTATTATGATCCAGTTGCTGAGTTAGCCAAACCTCCTGAATAGCACCTAGTATGGTAGGTGACTCATTACTCGCCTTAGTTCTATAATAACGCACGTCGAGCATAATGAATTTGATGTTACCTTTTTCAAATGAATGATAAACATGATCAGGACTCGGACTAGAAAACATTCTGTTCCCAAGGTGTTTATAAAATAATTCTAGAGAAGCTTTCTTTAGCTCTTCTTTAATATTCTTTTCTCCCCCTTTGGCATTATTTGCACCGAAATCATGATCATCCCATATTGCATTAAAATCCACGTTTTTTATAAGACGAGCAAAATTAGGTTCCTCTAGTTGCATCCTATATATACTATCTAGAACCTCCATATCCCATTCTTGCTTTCTAGGTGCGTATACATTGTCGCCTAATAAAAGCAAGTGATCTGGGTTTTCATCCTCTATATATTTCCAGGCCTTTTGAACTGGGTACTTTTGAATTTTGGAGCAGGAAGTAAATGCAATTTTCATTTTATACCTCTATTTAGGCTAACGCCTAACTCAGGGGCAGCTCGTAAGGCGGGATAGGTCAAGGACGACCGCATCCCGCCGTCTGAGTAGCGGTGGGATGCGCTACGCTTTCCCGCCCTACGCGAGCTTGATCTATGCCTTCAAGGGTCACGGATCAAGACCTGACCCTGAAGTATCCCCACAAAATTCCCCTTCGGCGTCAGTCGGCCAGGAGGACATTATGATCCTCCGCGACCCATTGA